>SKKS01000452.1 GCA_007123625.1 Paracoccaceae bacterium | reverse complement strand
GGCCTCAGCATCATCGGCGAATTCGAAATCCACGGCGTGGCGGAACTGGGCGACTCGGCGGTTGTGGTGCGAGGCCGGATCAAGACCCTGCCCGGAATGCAATGGAGCATCGGACGCGCGTATAACGAGATCATCAAGCAGGTTCTGGATCAGGCAGATGTCGAAATCCCGTTCCCGCACATGACGCTCTACATGGGTCAGAACAAGGATGGTTCGGCCCCGCCGCTGAACTTTCGCCGTGTCGGCGCATTGGGGAACCAACGGCAAGACCCCGCCACGGCGGTATCCCACACGCCCGAATCCGACGCGGCCCTAGCGGATGAGCCGACAGAAGTCCGCGCAGATGCAGCCGAGGTGGCGGATGCCGAGCGCGCGAAGCCGTAGCCTGAACAACGTTGAACGGGGCGTGCAATTGCCGTTCCAGCACGCTGCGTGACTTGGCGTCCGGGCGTCAGGACCTGACCAAGGCAGGCCCTGTCACCATGCCTGTTGCGCGTTACCGCACCAGGGCGAGTGTTTTCTCCTGGTGCGCGTTTGCTCCGGTCAGTTCGTTCTTGAGACCTGGCTGGCAGCCGCGCAGCTGCTGGCGGCTGTTGTAGACGATATCGCCGCCCGCCTCGGCATAGATCCCGTCAGTCGCCGTATTGTTCGAGTTGAACACGATATCGCCCCCGCTGGCCATCAGCACCCCGCGCAGAGTGTTGTTCGAGTTGAAGACGATCCCCTGCTGGCTCAGGACATAGCCGCCATAGACACCGCGATCACAGTATTCGCCTTCCGATCCGCCAATCCGGATGTTGGAATTGAAGGTCACATGCCCTTCGGCGGCCAGCACAACATTGTCGAAGTCCACGTTCGAATCGACGGTGATATTCCCGCCGGCCACGATCGCCATGTTCTGGAAAATGCGCGGATCACGCAGCGAGACATCGCCGCTCACGACATAAAGCGTATCCGGAAGGATCGAATCGCTGGGGCCGATCGAGTCGCGGTAAACCGGCCCAAGCGTGACGAATGACGGCAGCCCGGCGTCTTCCAGCGTTCCTTCGCGGATCGTGGCAATCATATCTGCGATGCTGTCCAACAACATGAAGTCGTGGCTGTAGGCGCGCAGGGCGCCCTCGGCGCCCGGGTTGTTGTTGTGGGCCTGGAAGTCGGCAAGGTCCGGCATCGTGATCTGCGCGCCCGAAGCAAAGCGGTTCTGGTTGTGGAACTGCACCCCTTCCTCGCCATGAAGGCAGAAGCCGTCGCTGTAGTCGTTGGAGCTATTGCCGACGCTGCGCTCGGACGCGAAGAAACCGCCGCCGCTGCAATGCGCATACCCTCCGGTCGACGCCACCACCGAAATGGTCGAAACCTGCAGGCGATCGATGCCGACAAGACGCAACAGGTGGGTCGCCACAGGGTTGGCGTTGCGGTCGTCGCGCCGTGTCTGCACTGCAACGGCGTTGATCGGGCCTGTTCCGTTTGCACCTTCATCGGTTGAGCCGGGCCAATGCATGAAGCTGATGTCCGAGGAATCCAAGAGCCCCGGACGGTGCGCATTGGCTATATCGAGGGCTGCGCTCCGTGCCGCATCTTCGCCCTGGTGCAGCCTGGCGGCCCCGGCGCGCGCTGCGGCATCGGCGACAACCTGGGCTTCGGCGCGGGCATTCAACGCCGAGGTGTAGTCCACTGCCGTCCCGCCGATGGTCAGCGCCACCATCGAAATGATCAGGCCAGTCACCGAACCAGTGCCGGATTCATCCCCCGCGAACCGTAGCAGCGGCCGCCTCGCATGCGACATCACGTTCTCAACTTTTCCAGTCATAGCTCCACCCCCGGTTCGATATGCTGCAGGACAGTCACCTGCATGTCGCCCATGAAGGACAGCATCATGCCCGTCCCGATTCCGTCGAAAGGCCGCGACAAGCGCACCGCGATCAGCTCTCCGGTCTGCTGCACAGACAGCGTGTAACCGGCTGTCTGGCCTACGAAAGCAGTAGCATCTTCGATGCTGACCCGTCCGGTGGCGATTGCGCGGGAAATGTCACCCCCCGCATGCCACATGGCGCCCTGTGCCAGAAACGCCGCCGAGGCATCCGCAACCAGCAACAGCAGCGCCATGATCATCGGCGTCCAGAGCACGAACTCGACGCTGATGGAACCACTTTCCTCGCGTCGAAGCGAAGCAAGATGGTCTCTGATCCGTTGCATTATCCAACCCCTTCAAGAACCTTGCGCATTTCAGCCGCTGGTTGTTCGCCTGATCGCTGCACACGCCTTGAGTACTTCAGTGGCAATTGTGGTAAGTTTAAGGAAATCTTAAGGATTGAATCTTCCTTGCACGCTTTTTCGCTGCAGCACGTTGGCAAGCGTTGGCTGATCTCGCCCCTCCCTTCGCGTGTCGAAGGTACCAAACTCAGAGGCTGTGTCGTGTGGCGAACATCCCTGTGGAGGGTCATGCGAGCGGCGCTGATCGAAACTCCTGATGGCCTGTCGAAGTAAGCACGCATGCATTCAATCAGTTGTAACCGCGACGCCGCGAAATCGCATGGCGTCGTGCATTGCTTTGCTGCAGGTCTTTGCAATACGCCCATTGCGACCTGCGGTGTCGTCACATCATCTTGGTCGCGTTACAATGTGGTTTCGCGCGCCTCATTCTGGCCGTCCGCCGTCAACAAATGACAGGCCGCTTGCCCGCTCGCGGTACCAACGGATGCCGGTGTCCGCTTGCGGCAAACGTCCATCACATGCGGGCAGCGCGGATGAAAGGTGCATCCCGGCGGTGGGGTGATCGGGTTCGGGATCTCGCCGGTGACGGGGGTGCGTCTGCGCCCTGAAAGCGCCAGGTCGGGGACAGCATCAAGCAGCATCCGGGTGTAAGGGTGCTGGGGTTCGACAAACAGGCGTTTGGCATCCGCGATTTCGACCAGCCGACCCAGATACAGCACGCCGATGCGCGTCGACATGTGGCGCACCACGCTCAGATCATGGCTGATCAGCAGATAGGTCAGGCCGAACTCGTCTTGCAAGTCCCGCATCAGGTTCAGGATCTGCGCCTGTACCGACACATCCAGCGCCGAGGTCGGTTCGTCGCAGACAATGAATTCCGGCTTTGAAGACAGCGCGCGGGCGATGGCAATGCGCTGGCGCTGGCCGCCGGAAAACTCATGCGGAAACTTCTCGGTGTCCCTTGCGGACAGGCCCACAAGGTCCAGCAGGCGACCGACCTCCTTGCCGATCGCCGCGCCGCGCAGCAGCCCGAAGGTGCGGATGGGTTCGGCAATGATATCGCCCACGCGCCAGCGCGGATTCAGGCTGGCAAACGGATCCTGAAAGATCATCTGGAAGCGCCGGCGCAGCGCGCGCATGGCTGCGCCCGAGGCGAAATCCATCTTCTGACCGTCAAAGCGGATTTCGCCTGCCGATGGCTCCAGCAGCCCCACGATCATCTTGGCGATGGTGGATTTGCCCGACCCGGATTCGCCGACCAGCGCAAAGGTTTCGCCCCTGCGAATCTCGAAGCTGACATCGGCGGTGGCGGTCAGGAACTGCCTGTCCTCGCGTTCGATCACGCGGTTGAGCCAGGGTTTGGAAACGTCAAACCGCCGAGTCAGCCCTTCGACCGAGAGAAGCACATCAGACATCTTGTGCCTCCTTCGCAGGGTCATAGAGCCAGCACGCCACCTGACGTTCTTCTCCGCGCGCGATCAGGTCCGGACGTTCCACCCGGCAACGGTCAAAGGCACGCGTGCAGCGCGGGTTGAACGCACAGCCCTGCTGAATCGCGTCCAGCCGTGGCATGGAGCCGGGAATCTGCGTCAGCCGCTCGGCGGTCTGGGTCAGTGTCGGAATGGAGCCCATCAGGCCCACGGTGTAGGGATGCTCGGCGGCCTGAATCACATCGCGCACAGGTCCGATCTCGGCCAGCCGCCCGGCATACAGTACGGCCACACGGTCGGCAGTTTCGGCAATCACGCCCATGTCGTGCGTGATCAGCATGACGGATGCGCCGCGCTCGGCGCAGATTTCCTTGAGCACATCGATGATCTGCGCCTGCACCGACACATCCAGCGCGGTGGTGGGTTCATCGGCGATGACCAACTCGGGCTCGGCCGCAAGGGCCAGCGCGATCACCACGCGCTGACGCATCCCGCCCGAGAAATGGTGCGGATAATCGTCTATCCTGCGCGCCGCAGCAGGGATGCCGACACGATCAAGCAAGGCCACGGCCCGCTTGCGCGCCTCCTTCTCGGACACATCCATATGCGTGCGGATGGTTTCAATCAGTTGCTCCGCCACCGTGTAAAGCGGGTTGAGGCTGGTCAGCGGGTCCTGGAACACCATGCCGATCCGGCGCCCCCGGATGCGGCGCATCTTCTCGCGCGGCAGATTGTCGATACGTTCCCCGCGCAGAAGTATCTCGCCCCCGGCTATGCGGCCCGGCGGCTCCAGCAATCCGATGATCGCAGCGCCGGTCAGCGACTTGCCTGCGCCGGATTCGCCAACCATGCCCAGAACCTCGCCCTCGGCAATGTCGAAGGACACCTTGTCCAGCGCGCGCAAGGTGCCGCGGCGGGTGGGGAATTCGACCACCAGATCGCGGACCGACAGTAGCGGCCCTGATTTGTGGACGGGGGCCATCAGCGTAACCTCGGGTTCAGGGCATCGCGCAGCCAGTCCCCCAGAAGGTTGACGGAAAGCGCCAGCGCCAGAAGCGTGATGGACGGGAACAGAAGAATCCACCATTCGCCCGAGAACAGAAACCCCTGACCGATGCGGATCAGCGTGCCAAGCGAAGGCTGGGTCGAAGGAACGCCCACACCAAGAAAAGAAAGCGTGGCTTCGGCGATGATCGCCAGTGCAAGCCCGATCGTGGCGATGACCAGCACCGGCCCCATCACATTGGGCAGGATGTGCCGCAGCAGGATCTTCGCGGGGTGCGCGCCGATCACGCGCGCGGCCTGCACATATTCCTTGGATTTCTCGACCATCGTGGCGCCACGCACCACGCGCGCGTATTGCACCCAGTCCGACAGGCCAATCGCCACGATCAACACCCAGATCGCCATCGCTTCGCGATACGCGGGCGGGATGAAACCACGCGCCACACCAAAGATCAGCAGGGCCAGAAGGATCGAGGGGAAAGTCAGCTGAACATCGGCCACGCGCATCAGAAGGCTGTCCACCCAACCGCCACGATAGCCCGCGATCAGTCCAAGCGTGATGCCCAGCACCATGGCGAACAGCACGGCCATGAACCCCACGAACAGCGAAATCCGCGCGCCATACAGGATGGTCGAGAACACATCGCGCCCCTGGTTGTCGGTCCCCAGCCAATAGACGTTGCCGGTGAACTGGTTCGGCTCCATTGGCGCGGTGAAGCCGTCCATCAGGTTCAGCGTGGCCGGGTTGAACGGGTCATGCGGCGCGATCCAGGGCGCGAAGACCGCCGCAAGGATGATGAGGATCGACACAAAGGCCGCGATCACGGCCAGCGGCGAGTGGCGGAAGGACCACGCCACGTCGCTGTCCCAGGCGCGGGCAACGGCGTTGAGGCGCGGTTTTCCGGTGGTTTCTTGCATGGGTGCCCCCTCAGTGCCGCGCATTGGCACGGTCTACGCGCAGACGCGGATCAACCGCATAATACAACAGATCGACGACCAGATTGATAACCACGAAAACCAGCGCGATCAGCATCAGATACGCCGCCATCACCGGCACGTCGACGAACCGGACCGAGTTAATGAACAATGCTCCCACGCCGGGCCATTGGAACACGGTTTCGGTGATGATGGAAAACGCGATGATCGAGCCCAGTTGCAGCCCGGTGATGGTGATAACGGGCACCAGCGTGTTCTTCAGCGCATGGCCGAAGTGGACCGCGCGGTTGGACAGCCCCCGCGCGCGTGCGAACTTGATGTAATCGGTGCGCAGCACTTCCAGCATCTCGGCGCGCACAAGCCGCATGATCAGTGTCATCTGATACAGGCCAAGCGTGATCGCCGGCAGGATCAGCGACGCGCGGCCCGATTCCGTCAGCAGCCCTGTGCGCCACCAATTGCCCACCTGAACGACCTCGCCGCGCCCGAAAGATGGCAGCCACTGCAACTCGACCGCGAATACCCAGATCAGCAACACCCCGATCAGGAAAGTTGGCAACGACACCCCGATCAACGAAGCGGTCATGATTGTCCCTGACAGCCAGTTGCCGCGCCTGAGTGCAGTATAGACGCCAAAACCCACGCCAAAGACGAAAGCCAGCACCCCCGAAACCAGCGCCAGTTCCAGCGTGGCGGGCAGCCGCGACAGGATCAACTCCATCACCGGTTGTTGCAGGCGGTAGGAGATGCCGAAATCTCCCGTCGACGCGCGGGCCACGAATTTCCCGAACTGCACCACGAAAGGATCGTTCAGCCCCAGCGCATCGCGCAGTTCGGCGCGTTCGGCCAGCGTGGTTTCCTGCCCCACCATCGACGCGATTGGATCGCCCACGAAGCGAAACAGCGCAAAGGCCACAAGCGCCACGGTCAGCATGACAATGACAGATTGCACCAGACGGCGCAGGATGAAGGCTAACATGTCAGACCCCGCATCGGCAGCATAAACGGTCAGCACTTCTGCCCTAAACAACAGACCCGCGCGGGCTATCCCGCGCGGGTCGAAAGGTCAAGACATCCGGTCAGTCGAACGTCACGGTGGTCATGCGCGGCTGGTTCTCAGGATGCACATCCAAATTGATGCCATCGCGCATGGCATAGGCCAGAACCTGATTATGAACGTTCAGGAAGATGCGCTCGCTCATCACCTCGCCCCAGATATCCGCGATCACGGCGTCGCGTGCCTCGAGGTCGGTCATCGTGGCCAGCGACTGGATCTTGGCGTCCAGATCGGGGTTGGTGTAGCGCGAGCCGTTGAAAGCGCCGTAGCTGCCTTCGCGGGTGTGCACCAGGAAATCGAAGACATACTGGCTGTCAAAGGTCGGCACGCCCCAACCCAGCAGGTAGAAATCGGTTTCCCAGTTTTCGATCAGCGGGAAGTGCAGCGAACGGGTCTGCGCATTCAGGTCGACCTGAATGTTGATCCGCGCCAGCATCCCCACCAACGCCTGACAGATGGATTCATCGTTCAGATAACGGTCGTTGGGGCAATCCAGCTGCACCGAGAACCCGTCGGGATAGCCGGCTTCGGCCATCAACTCCGCAGCGCGGGCCAGATCGGGCGCGCCGTAGGCGTGCATTTCCTCGGTCCAGCCGTTCACGAAGGGGGGCAGGGGGGCTGCCGACGGCTGCGACTCGCCGCGCATCACCACCTGTCGGATGGCGTCGCGGTCAATCGCCAGGCTCATTGCCTCACGCACCTGCCCGTTGGCGAAGGGGTTGCCTTCGGCGTTGGACGAGCGCAGCGACTCGGACGTCATGTCGTAGCTGAAGAAGATGTTGCGGTTCTCGGGGCCGCGCACCACGCTGATGCCATCGGTCTGTTCCAGTCGCGCAATATCCTGCACCGGCACGTC
>SKKS01000191.1 GCA_007123625.1 Paracoccaceae bacterium | reverse complement strand
CTGGCGCCCTTCGCCTGGGCAGTCTGGGTCCCGCCGACGGTCGAGCAACTGGCCTGGCTGTTTCTGGTGGCGCTGTTCGCCACGGGGGGGCATTTCGCGATGACACTGGCCTTTGCGGCGGCGCCGATCACGGTCACCCAGCCGGTGACGTTCCTGCAACTGGTCTGGGCGGTGCTGCTGGGCGCCGTGTTCTTTGGCGAGCCGGCGGATGTCTGGGTGATCCTGGGTGGATCGGTGATCATCGGCTCCGTGTGCTTCATTTCGTGGCGCGAGGCGATGCTGAAGCGTGCGGCCACCCGCGCGGATATCGCCGCCGCACGCGAGGCGGAACCGCGCCCTTAGGTGGGCCGCACCTTGCCCATGTGCCCGCCGTCCGGGAATGGCGACCGGGGGCGCAGCGGCCCCCCCGGTCGCAGGGATCAGAGCAGGCTGCGCACCTTGTCGGCGACCGCTTCGGCGGTGATGCCGAAGTGGCTGTAAAGCTCGGGCGCGGGGGCCGAGGCGCCGAAGCCGTGCATGCCGACAAACCCCGATTTCTCGCGTCGGCCACGCTCGCCGAACAGCCAGCGGTCCCAGCCGAAGCGGATCGCCGCCTCGACCGCCACGCGCACCGGACCCGCAGGCAAGACCTTGCGCCGGTAGCTTTCGGGCTGGTCTTCGAACAGTTCCCAGCACGGCATGGACACCACGCGGGTGCCGATCTTTTCCGCCTGCAGGATGTCGCGCGCCGCCATCGCGATTTCGACCTCGGATCCGGTTGCCATCAGGATTGCGCGGCGGGGGCCATCGGCTTCGGCCAGTACATAAGCACCTTGCGCGGTCAGGTTCTTCATCTTGTGTTCAAGCCGCAGCGTCGGCAGGTTCTGGCGGCTGAGCGCCAGCACCGACGGGGTCGCGGGCGTGGTCAGCGCGCATTCCCATGCCTCGGCGGTTTCCACAGTGTCGGCGGGGCGGAACACGTTCACATTCGGTGTCGCGCGCAACATGGCCAGATGCTCCACCGGCTGGTGGGTGGGGCCGTCTTCGCCCAGGCCGATGCTGTCATGCGTCATCACATAGGTCACCGGCAGGCCCATCAGCGCTGACAGACGGATCGCACCGCGCGCGTAGTCGGTGAAACACAGGAATGTCCCGCCATAGGGGCGCACGCCGCCGTGCAGCGCCATGCCGTTCATCGCCGCTGCCATGCCGTGTTCGCGGATGCCGAAGTGCACGTAACGGCCCTTGCGGTTCTCCGGTCCGAAGATGCCCATGCCGCCGGTCTTGGTGTTGTTCGACCCGGTCAGGTCGGCCGACCCGCCGATGGTTTCCGGCATCACCGCGTTGATGACCTCGAGTGTCATTTCCGACGATTTGCGCGTGGCGACCTTGGGCGCGGTTTCCGAGACCTGCTTTTTTAGCGCGCGCAGCGCGGAGATCAGCTTCTTCGGCGCCTCGCCGCCCATGCGGCGGGTGAATTCGGCCTGTTTTGCGCCCGAAAGTTTCTGGAACCGGCCCTCCCATTCCGCGCGCGCGCTGGCGCCCCGGCTGCCGATGGCCTGCCATGCCTTGCGCGCCTCGTCGGGGATTTCAAACGGGCCATAGGGCCAGCCATAAACTTCACGTGTGGCCGCGATTTCCGAATCTCCCAGCGGCGAGCCGTGCACGCCCGCGCTGTCGGACTTGTTCGGGCTGCCGAAGCCGATGATCGTCTTGCAATCGACCAGCACGGGGCGGTCGGACGATTTCGCTTCAGTCAAGGCGCGGTCGATGTCCGCCGGGTCATGCCCGTCGCACGAAACCACATGCCACCCCGAGGCCGCGAAGCGAGCGCGCTGGTCGGTGATATCCGACAGCCCGATGCGCCCGTCGATGGAAATGTCGTTGTTGTCCCACAGCACGATCAGCCGCGACAGCTTCTGCATGCCCGCAAGGCCGATCGCCTCCTGGCTGATGCCTTCCATCAGGCAGCCATCCCCGGAGATAACCCAGGTGCGGTGGTCGACAACCTTGGCGCCGAATTCGGCGCGCAGGGCTTCTTCGGCCATCGCGAAGCCCACGGCATTGGCAAGCCCCTGGCCCAGCGGCCCGGTGGTGGTCTCGATCCCCTTGGCGTGGCCGTATTCCGGGTGTCCTGCGGTGATCCCGCCCATCTGGCGGAAGTTGCGGATCTGATCGAGCGTCATGTCCGCATAACCGGTCAGATGCAGCAGCGCATAAAGCAGCATCGAGCCATGCCCCGCCGACAGGATGAAGCGGTCGCGGTCGGCCCAGTCCGGGGCGCCAGCATCGAACTTCAAGTGCTTCTCGAACAGGACCGTTGCCACATCGGCCATGCCCATCGGCATGCCGGGGTGGCCCGAGTTGGCGGCCTGCACGGCATCCATCGTCAGCGCGCGGATGGCGGTGGCTTTCGTCCAGTGATCAGGGTTGCGCTGGCGCAAGGCTTCAAAATCCACGGGGCATGGTCCTTCGACAAGGTGTGTTGGCGGCGTCATAGCCACTTTGTGCGGGTGTTTCCAGCCCGGGAGGGGCCTGACGACCCCCCACAGACCGGCGAGCGGTTGGAAAGATTCGCGGTAATGTTTAATCTCGGGTCAGAAGCGGGCGCGGTGCATTGACCGGTGATTCGCCAGGGGCAGAGCACAGGGGGTAGATATGAGTCGGATTGCGGAACTCGAGCGCCGGATCGTCGCGGCGCTGGACCGGATCGGACGCAGCGCGAAAGCGCTGGAAGCGCGCCCGGTTGCAGAGGCCGGGGCAGAGTCAGAAATCACGGCCCTGCGCGCGGCGCTGGACAAGGAAAAGGCAACCAACGCCCAGTTGAGCGACCGGGTGAACAACGTGCGGCAACGCCAGGAAACTTCGGTGTCGCAACTGGAGCGGCGGCTGGCGCGCCTGACAGAACAGCTGGATCTGCAGAGCCTGGAAATGCTGCGGCTCAAGAAGGCGAACACCAAGTTGATGGAATCGAACGCCGCCCTGCGCGAAGCGCAGCTTGAGGGCGCCACCGAATCCGTGGTGCTGAACCGTTCGCTTGCGGCGGAACTTGAAGCGCTGCAGGCCGAGCGGCGCGCTGAAATGGCCGAGATGGAAGAGATCCTGTCGGAACTCCGCCCGCTGGTCAGCCAGGAGGACACCCATGTCTGAGCAGACAATCACCATCGGCAACAAGGATTTCCAGGTCGCCTGTCAACCGGGTGAGGAGCAATACCTGCACGCCGCCGCAGGGATGCTGGATACCGAGGCGCGCACGCTCCTGAACCAGATCGGGCGCTTGCCGACGGAACGGATGCTGCTCATGTCCGGGCTGATGCTGGCCGACAAGACCGCCGCCGCCGAGGACAAGGCGCAGGCCGCCGAAGCCGAGGTGGTGCGCCTGCGCGCCGAGATCGAGGCGCTGCGCAATCGTCCCGCCCCGGTGCCCGAACGTGTCGAAGTGCCCGTCGTGACCCCAGAAGTGACCGACGCCATGGCCGAACTTGCCGCCCGCGCCGAGACGCTGGCCGACGAACTTGAAAGCAAGGCCAGGCGCAAGTTCTGAGCGCAGCGCACGCGCCGGGAACGGCGCGGGTGTTGCTCCGTCCTCCGGAGTATGACGTCCCGCGAGGGCGCCCTTGCGGGAATACTTGCCAGCGCCTGCATCCGCGCACTAGAATCGAGGTCTTGAGGGAAGGGGAGCCCAATGACCGAACACACTTTGCCACCGGCATCGTCGATTCCGGCTGTGCGACAGGTATCAATCGACGATCTGCGCGCGGCGCTGCGCGCGGGCTGGACGGATTTTCGACGCGCGCCGCTTTTCGGGCTGGCGTTTTCCAGCGTCTATGTGGCCGGTGGGCTTGTGCTTTACGCGGTCTTTCTGGCCTCGGGGCAAAGTTGGTGGTTCATTCCCATCGCTGTCGGTTTTCCGCTGCTGGCGCCCTTTGCGGCCAGCGGTCTTTACGAGGTCAGCCGCCGGATCGAAGCGGGCGAGCCGCTGGCCTGGAACGCGGTGGCGGGGTGTCTGCTGGCGCAGAGGGACCGGCAGGCGCCATCGATGGCCATGGTGGTGATGCTGGCCTTTATGTTCTGGGTTTTCGTCGCGCATACGATCTTTGCGCTGTTCTTCGGGATGCGACCGATCACCGGGTCCACCTGGGAAATGCTTCTGACCCCGGCGGGGCTGCAGATGCTGGCGCTGGGCAGTGTTATCGGCGGGGTGATGGCACTGACGCTGTTCGCCCTGACGGTGATCAGTCTGCCGCTTCTGCTGGACCGCGAGGTGGATTTCATCACCGCGATGATCACATCTGTGCAGGCCGTGATGCAAAGTCCGGTGACCATGCTGGTATGGGCGGGGATCATCGCCGGATTGCTGTTCCTGGCGATGCTGCCGTGGTTCCTGGGGCTGCTGGTGGTGTTGCCGGTTCTTGGCCATGCAAGCTGGCATCTTTACCGCATGGTCCTGCCGCGCGACGCGCAGACGGGCTGAGCCCGCGCAGGCAGAGGTCCGCAATCGAAGCCGTGAAACACACTGCGGCGCCCGAGGGCGCCGCGGATAGTTTGTTCGCAGTTTGTTCAATTACGCTGTGGGCGAGAGCCCTCTGGCCTCCGGCGACGCCGGGTCAGCCTTTGGCCGGGACGTCGCTGGTGGCTTTGCCGTCGGCGGCCTTGCGCTGATCCGTCGCTGCCTTGACGGCGGACGAGGAGGACTGCTGCGCAGGGGCCGGGCTGGGTGCCTGTGCCGCGCGCGCGTTGCCGCCGCTGTCCTGGGGCTTGGGTTCGGCGGCCTTGTTGCGCGCGTTGGCCAGCGGATCGTCCTGACGCTGCACCGAGCCTTCGAAATGCGCCCCGGATTCGATGGCGATGGTCTTGTGGATGATATCGCCTTCGACCCGCGCGGACGATGTCAGCCGCACCTTCAGCCCGCGCACGCGACCGATCACGCGGCCATTGATTACGATGTCGTCGGCCACGATCTCGCCACGGATGGTCGCTGTCTCACCGACCGTCAGAAGATGCGCACGGATGTCACCGTCAATTACGCCTTCGACCACGATGTCGCCTGTGGTCTTGAGGTTGCCGGTCACCGTCAGGTCCGAAGACAGCACCGACGCCGCCGGCTTGGCGCGTGTCGCCTGTGCTGCATCGCCGAATTCTGGTCGGGGACGGAAACCCGGGATCGCGTCGGACGCGCTGCGCGCAGGCGTTTCCTGTGGTGTGTTGGTCTTGGGGCCGGGTTCGTTGATACGGCTCTTAGAAAACATTCTGTCCTGCCCTTATGTACGTGATCGGATTCACGGGTCTGCCACTCGCGCGGACCTCGTAGTGCAGGTGCACACCGGTCGAGGCGCCTGTGGTGCCCATACCACCTATTCGGTCCCCGCGCGAGACCCTTTGACCGGCCCGCACGTTGATGCTGTTCAAATGGGCGTAATAGGTTTCGATGCCGAAATCATGCTGGATAACCACGAGATTGCCATAACCGCCCTGACGGCCTGCGGATTTCACAACACCATCGGCGGTGGCGTGGATCGGCGTTCCGCGAGGTCCGGCCCAGTCCAGTCCGTTGTGCATGGTCGAGCGACCGGTAAGCGGGTGGCGGCGCATACCGAAGCCAGATGTCTGGCGCACGGCCCCTGTGCTGATCGGGCGCGACAACGGCAACCTACCTGCGCCGATTCGATAGCGATTGAGAGTGTCCAGCCCGCCAAGCACCCCGTTGGCGCGTGCTTCGATGCTGTCGGGGGCAAGGGTGCCATGGGTGGAAACTGCGATCGGACGCAGCGCCGGCGTTTCCGTCTGCGCGCCGGAGCGCACCGCCGAAAGTATCTGTTGCGGCTGTACGCCCGCATTGCGGAACGCGCGCTCCATCGGCACCATGGCAAGCTCGATCGCTTCTTCAAGCTGGGTGAAAATGCGGTTGTTGCGTTCGGTCATCAGGCGCGTCTGCATCGCCATGTGTTCGGCCTGCTGGCGGAACTGGTCTGCCATGTGGCCCGATGCATCCCGCTCGATCGAGGTCTGTTCGAGTGCGGTAAGCAGGAAGTCCAGCGTATCGGTGGCGTCCTTGGCGGTTTCGGCGGCGCTGCGGATGCCGTTGCCGTTCTCGTCCTGTTCGCGGGCCAGTGCTGCCAGATGTTGGCGCGCTTCGTCGCGTTCGCGCACGGTGCGGCGCAGGGTCCGCTGGACTGTTTCGATCCCGGTCTCAAGCTCCATGCGGCGCTCTTCGGTGGCCAGAAGCGTCGACTGCATTTCGGCCACGCGGGCCATGGCCTGGGTGAAGCGTGCGTGCGCGGCCTCTGCCTCTTCGCTGCGACGGTCGCGTTCTGCAGCAAGCGTGTTCAGGCGTTGCTCGTAATTCGCCTGCTCGCGTTGGACCTGATCACGCAGGTTGCCGGACCCGATAGAGTCCATCAGAAGGATCGAAGTCGCCAAAATCGCCCAGCCTATGAACGCACTCACACCGCCAATGGCGATAGCTTGTGTCAACGGGCGGAGACGAACGAATCGCGTGGATGCTTCCGATTTGAGAAACAGGCGCTGTTCAGGCAAGTGCGGCTCGAGCCGCGCATTCAGCCGGTCGGTCAGTCGGTACAACTTTCTGTCCCCGTGCTTTCGGTGCATTCTTTGGCTTGTCGAAGCGGGTGTCTCTGCTCGACTGCATCTGACCCGCTTCCCGGGACGGAGTGATAGGGTCTTGTTTCCCTGGCTGCAACAAATTTGAAACCTGTTGCTGCTACGCACCAAATCTGGAGGCCCAAATGAGCGGGAACCTGCCGAAGTCTGCTGCGTTGTGCAGGCACAACGCAGTCAGTTGCACGCTCAGGTTGCGGATTGCGGAAGTGCACGCGTGGCTTCGAGTACCTCTTCGACGTGGCCGGGCACTTTGACCTTGTGCCAGATTCGCGCGATCCGCCCATCCGCGTCGATCAGGAATGTGCTGCGTTCGATGCCGAAGTACTTCTTGCCATACATGGATTTTTCGGCCCAGACGCCATAGCGTTCGCACACATCGCTTTCCGCGTCCGACACCAGCGCGACCTTGAGCTCGTGTTTGGCGATGAACTTGTCATGTTTGGCTGCTGTGTCCTTCGACACGCCAACCACGACGGCGCCCGCTGCGGCAAATTCATCGGCGGCTTCGGTGAAGCCAAGCGCCTCCTTTGTGCAGCCCGATGTGTCGTCCTTGGGATAGAAATACAACACCACCTTGGACGGGCGGAGCGCCGACAACGCAAGTTCGCCGCCGCCGTCGCGGGGCAGGGTGAAATCGGGGGCCTCGTCACCTGTTTGCGGCATGGGAGCTGTCCTCACTGCTGATTGACCTGCGCGATGTTGTAGGGGACATGCGGCAAAGATAAAGCCCCCTCGCGCGCCTATGCCGCCAACGCGTCCGCCCGGAGTTCCGCCCATGCGCCTGTCCGATTTCGATTTCGACCTGCCGGAGCACCTGATCGCGACGCGGCCGGTGCATCCGCGCCCGGCGGCCCGGCTGCTGGTGGCCCTGGGGGATGTGCTGGCGGACCGCCATGTGCACGACCTGCCCGATATCCTGCGGTCCGGCGACCGGCTGATTCTGAACAACACGCGGGTGATTCCGGG
>SKKS01000289.1 GCA_007123625.1 Paracoccaceae bacterium | reverse complement strand
GACACCTGATCTTGCCGAACGGTTTTCACTCTCGGGTCGCGTGGCGCTGGTGACCGGCGCCTCGGGCGCGTTGGGGGCGCGGTTTGCGGAAACGCTGGCCGGGGCGGGGGCGGGGGTGGTGCTTGCCGCGCGGCGCATGCAGGCGATGGAGCCCCTGCGCGACCGGCTGCAGGCGGCAGGCGCGCGCGCTATTGTGGTGGCGCTGGACGTGACCGACCCGCAGGCAGTGGTGGCCGCGTTTGATGCCGCCGAGGCGACGCTTGGCCCGGTTGATGTGCTGGTCAACAACAGCGGCATCGCCGAGCCGGGCGCCGCGCTGGAACAGTCGGACGCCGACTGGGCGCGCATCTTTGCGGTCAATCTGGACGGTGCCCGGCGCATGGCCGTCGAGGCCGCGCACCGCATGGTCGCGGGCGGGCGCCCGGGCGTGATCGTCAATGTGGCGTCCATCCTGGGGCTGCGACAGGGCGCGGGCGTCAGCGCCTACGCTACGACGAAGGCAGCGCTGATCCAGATGACCCGGCAACACGCACTGGAATGGGCGCGCCACGGCATTCGCGTCAACGCACTGGCGCCCGGGTATATCGAAACCGATCTGAACCGAGATTTCTTTGCAAGCGCGCACGGCCAGGTCATGATCAAGCGTGTTCCCCAGCGCCGTCTGGGCCAGCCGCAGGATCTGGACGGACCGCTGTTGTTGCTGGCCTCGGATGCGGGGACGTTCATGACCGGGTCGGTCCTGGTGGCGGACGGCGGGCATCTGACAAGCCCGCTCTGAGCGCGGGCGGCGTGGTCTGAACGGTCCTCCCGCCCGTCCTTGCCGCGCTGACGCGCGGCGCGTCCCGTTGGGCCGGGTGCGCGCTGCGCGCGGGGTACAGACGCCAGCCTGGTGTTCAGGCCGCGCCGCGCTGGTTCGCGGTGTCGATCAGGTTGCCCTCGCGGTCCGCGGCCAGCAGCGCCTGTTCGGCCCCGATCACGTGGTCCGCGGCCAGTTGTGCCGCGGTCTCCGGATCTCCGGCCAGAACAGCGTCGATGATCTCGTGGTGCTGACCCCAGACCACCGGCCCGCGCATGGCCTGTGTCAGCACCCCCACCATCACCCGCAACAGGAAGTTCCAGTGCGATTCCGCCGTCGATCCGATCAACGGATTACCGGACATTTCATAGAGAAGCGCGTGGAACTCGGCGTCATGGCGCACGGCCTTGGCGGCATCCCCGGCCTTGAGCGCGGCATCGCCAAGCGCCAGCACGGCGTCGCTGCGTGCGCGCAACTCGGACCCGAAGGCGGGGTCTTGCCGGGCGCGTTCGGCGGCCAGCCGTGCGGCCAGCTGGTCGAGCACCATGCGGATCTGGTAATGATACGCCATCTGCGCGGGGTCGATAGGCGCGACATACAGCCCCCGCCCGCCGCGTTCCAGGACCAGACCGTCGCTTTTCAGGAGCGCAAGCGCCTGCTGTACCGGCTGGCGCGACACACCCAGCGCTTGCGCGATATCTTCCTGCACGATCGGGGTGCCGGGCGCCAGCGTGCAGTCACGGATGCTGTCGCGCAGCGCTGTGTAGACCTGTTCGCCCCGGCTGGGCGTGGTTTCAAGGCGGCGCAATGTCTGGACCCTCCATTCTGAGGCTATCGCCCAACTATCGGATTATGCAGCCCGGGTTTCAAGAACTAGGCCAGTGGGGTGCGATGATACCCCGCCCACGTGCCGCCGGATACCCCGTTTGCGCCTGCGTCACGCATTATCCTGTGGGGGGCTCGGCAAGCGCTTGTCGCGCGCCGACGGCTTGCATGGCACCGGTCAGGTCGTGCATCGCGCTACCAACCATCGAGCGCCAGATCCAGAGTTCGAACGCCAACGCCTCAGGGCGCAGGATCAGGGCGGGAAGATGCCCCAGCAGGCTGCGCGCTGACGAACCGGGCGGCAGGCGGCGCAGGTCCAGCGGCAGCAGCCGCGCAAGCACCATCGGCGCCGCTGTGCCGCGCAGCGATACCCCCGCCCAGCCGTCGGATTGATCACTGAGCGCGGCATGCTCGGCGCTCCCCTGGGGCATGTCCGCGTCGAAGGCCAGCGCAAGCCCGCGCCCCGCCCAGACCAGGCGCCCGCCCGCCGCCGCAATGACCGCGCCCGGACCCGGGAATGCGCCGAGTGTCTGGCGCAGGGCTGCCAACTGTCCCGGATAGGGCGCAACCGCGGTGATTTGTGCGGGCGGCAGGGCCTCCAGTGTGCACCCCGCGAACCGCTGCGGCAAACGGGCGCCTGCGAAGGGCGATGTTGCAGTCAGATCAGCCACGCATGCGCCCTCCGTCCGGGTCGAAAAAGACCGGGTTGCAGATTTCCACCGCAGCCTGCCGCCCGCGCAAGCCGTCGTCCAGCCGCATCATGCTGCCGTGGCGCGCGCGCCCGTCGCGCAACAGCGCAAGGCCAAGCCAGCGTTCCAGCGTCGGGGAATACGCAACCGATGTGGTGTGGCCCTGCCCATGCGGCGCGGTTGCAGGCGCATCGGGCGCATAAAGGTGCGCCCCGGCGGCAATCTCGGTCCCGTGCGCGACCGGGCGCAGCCCGACCAGTTGCAGCCGTTCGGGACCGTGCAGACCGGGGCGCTGGCTGGCGGCCTTGCCGATGCAGTCCTTCTTGGCCGACACCATCCCCGCCATACCCAGGTCGAAGGCGGTGACGCGGCCGTCGATTTCGGCATGGGTCACAAAGCCTTTTTCGATCCGCAGAACGTTCAGCGCCTCCAACCCATAGGCGCCGCCGCCCATGCCTTCGGCCAGCGCCAGAAGGCCGCGGAACAGGGCTGCGCCGAAACGCGCGGGCACGGCAAGCTCGTACCCTCGCTCGCCACTGAACGAAATACGGAACAGCCGGGCCGCGACCCCGCCGACAGTGACCCCGGCGCAACCCATGAACGGCAGCGCGGGCGGGACGTCCAGCACCCGCGCCAGCAGATCGTCGGCCAGAGGGCCGGCAACGGCGAATTGCGCCCAGTGTTCGGTGACCGACCCAAGGCGCACACGCCAGTCGGCGCAAAAAGCCTGTTGCACGAAATCCAGATGGCGCATGACCTCGCCGGCCGCGGCAGTGGTGGTGGTAATCAGGAAGTGCTGTTCCCCCAGCCGCGCGCAGGTGCCGTCGTCCATGACATGCCCGTCCTCGCGCAGCATAAGGCCATAGCGCACGCGGCCCGGACGCAGGCTGGACATGGTGTTGGTATAGACGAAATCGAGAAATCGCGCCGCGTTCGGCCCCTGCACGTCGATCTTGCCCAGGGTCGAGACATCGCAGACCCCGACCGCGTGCCGTACATGCAGGACCTCGCGGTTGCAGGCATCGCGCCAGTCCCGGTCCCCGGCCTGCGGGAAGTGGGAGGGGCGATACCACAGCCCGGCCTCGAGCATCGGCGCCCCCATGGCGCGGACCTGCGCGTCCGAAGTGATGCGGCGTTCGGGCGCGAAGCTTTTGCCGTGCCCGCCCGCGCCCAGTGCGGCAATCGACACCGGCACGAAAGGCGGGCGGAATGTGGTGGTACCTGTGTCGGGGATCGTGCCCCCGGTGGCATCGGCCAGCACCGCCAGTGCGCCCATGTTCGACGACTTCCCCTGATCGGGGGCCATGCCCTGCGTGGTGTAGCGCTTCATATGCTCGACCGAGGCGAAGCCTTCGCGCGCGGCCTGCGCCACGTCCTTGGTGGTCACGTCGTTTGCGAAATCAAGCCAGGCACGCCCCGGTGCTGCCACCTGCCAGAGGGGGGCAATGGCATAGGGCGCATCCTCGGCCAGGGGGAGTGGCAGGTCGGGCGATGTCAGGCCCAACTCGGCCAGCGATTCGGCGGCTGCCCGTGCGCCGTCGTGCAACGCCGCGTGTGTGGAAAACCGGCCTGCCGCAGCGCCGGCGACGTCCATGCCCGGCACCATGCCGGGGCGTGGCACAAAGGCCGCGATCGCGGTGTCCCAGCTTGGGCGACCGTTCATGTGACACGCCAGGTGCAGGCTGGGGTTCCAGCCCCCTGCCAGCGCCAGCGTATCGGCCTCGATTCGGATGTCGCGCCCTTTCTGCCGCAGGGTGACCGCGCCCAGCCCGTGCCTCCCGTGCGTGGCGACCACCTCGGCGCCCGCACGCAGGGCGAAGGGGGCATCCGTTCCCAGATCGGTGCGCGGGTCCACATAGGCCCGAATATTCATGCCGTCGGCTGCAAGAGCGCGGGCCGTGGCAAGCGCATGGTCGGTGTTGCCGAACACCACCACGCGACCGGGATCGATCGCCCAGCGGTGCCAGTAGCTGGCAACCGCGCTCAGCAGCATGACGCCGGGGCGGTCGTTGCCCGGGTGGGCGATGGGACGCTCCAGCGCCCCGGCGGCCAGAATCGTGCGCTGCGCCGTGATCCGCCAGAAGCATTCGCGCGGCGCGTGGCCCGGTGCCGTCACATGCAGCGCGACACGCTCAAGCGCGCCGTAAACCCCGCCGTCATAGGCGCCGACGACGCTGGTGCGTGCCATCAGCCGCACATTCGGAAGGGCGTGCAACTCGGTCACCACCTGCGCTGCCCAATCCGCGCCCGCGATCCCGTCGATCTGGCCTGTGTCGGACAACAGCCGCCCACCGAACTGGCGGTCTTCGTCGCACACGATCACATCGGCGCCTGCGCGTGCCGCTGTCAGTGCTGCCATCAATCCGGTCGGGCCCGCGCCGATCACCAGCAGGTCGCAAAAGGCGAATGCGCGCTCGTGCGGGGCATCCTGTGGGGTTTGCGGCAGGCGTCCCAGCCCGGCGGCGCGGCGGATCAGCGGCTCGTACAGCCCTTCCCAGAATGCACGCGGCCACATGAAGGTCTTGTAATAGAACCCCGCGCCGAGGAACGGCGCCAGCAGATCGTTCACCGCCATCACATCGCGCCGGACCGAAGGCCAGCAGTTCTGCGCGCGCGCCTGCAGCCCCATGTGCAGTTCCTGCACGGTGGCGCGGACGTTGGGGTGAAAGACGCCGTCGCGCAGGACCTCCAGAAGCGCATTCGGCTCCTCGCTGCCCGCAGTCAGGACCCCGCGCGGGCGGTGGTACTTGAACGACCGTCCCACCAGCCTCACACCGTTGGCCAGAAGCGCCGAGGCCAGCGTATCCCCCTGCAACCCCTGCAGGTTCCGACCGTCAAAGCTGAAGCCCAGCTTGCGCGCGCGGGTCAGGGCGCTGCCACCGGTGGCGCGTCGCTTCATTGCGCATCCTCCAGCCCGGTGGCGCCGATAACCGCGTGGGTCACGGTGTCGCGCGTGACCGCGATCCATGTGCCACAGGGGTCATGATACCATAGATCACGAGTCCGCCCGGCGGGATTGGCGCGGGTATGCAGGTAATCGTCCCACGCTTCGGGCGGGGCATCGGGGGCGGGACGGCGCAGATAATCATCCGCACCCTTGTGGGTAAATTCGCGCAGATCGCGCGGGCCGCAGCAGGGACAGGGCAGGTGCATGTGCGCGCCTCAGTGCAGGTTGTGCTGGCTGCCGGTGCCTTCTTCATCCAGCAGTTCACCAGTCGCGAAACGGTCCAGACGGAAGCGGCGGGCAACCGGGTGGGGTTGGTCGGTGGCCATCAGATGTGCCATGCACCAGCCCGACGCGGGCACCGCCTTGAACCCGCCATAACACCAACCGGCATCCAGATAGAGCCCGTCAATCGGTGTACGGTCGATGATGGGTGATCCATCGGGCGTCATGTCCATGATCCCGCCCCAGGAGCGCAGCACCTTCGCGCGCCCTATCATCGGCATCAGCGTCATGCCCGCCTCCATCACATGTTCGACCGTGGGCAGATTGCCCCGCGCGGCATAGGAGGCGTAGAAATCCAGATCGCCGCCAAAGACCAGCCCGCCCTTGTCGGACTGGCTGATATAGAAATGCCCCATACCGAACGCCACCACATGGTCAAGGCAGGGCTTCAACCCTTCGGTGACGAACGCCTGCAACACATGGCTTTCGATGGGCAGCCGCAGCCCGGCCATGGTGGCCACCTGACTGCTGCGCCCGGCTGTCACAATTCCAACCTTTCGCGCCCGAATTTCCCCGCGCGAGGTGGTGACCCCTATCACTTTTCCTGCATTGACGGTGATCCCCGTCACCTCGCAATTTTCGATCAGGTCCACGCCGCGCGCGTCTGCCGCGCGCGCGTATCCCCAGGCGACGGCGTCATGGCGCGCGGTGCCGCCGCGCTTGTGGTACAGCCCGCCATAGATCGGAAACCGCGCCTGGTCGTAATCCAGACAGGGCAGGAGGGTGCGCAATTCGTCGCGGCCCAGCAGGATCGCATCATCGCCTTGCGCCAGCATGGCATTCCCGCGCCGGGCAAAGGCATCGCGCTGGCCGTCGGAATGGAACAGGTTGATCAGCCCGCGCTGCGAGTGCATGACATTGTAGTTCAGGTCGGCCTCCAACCCCTCCCACAACTTGAGCGAATGACTGTAGAATTCGGAATTGCCGGGCAGGAAGTAATTTGCCCGCACAATGGTGGTGTTGCGCCCGATATTGCCGCCGCCCAGATACCCCTTTTCCAGCACGGCGATGTTGGTGACACCGTGGTTGCGCGCCAGATACCAGGCCGTGGCCAGCCCGTGCCCGCCACCGCCGATGATCAGCATGTCATACTCCGGCTTCGGGGCCGGTTTCCGCCAATGGGGTCGCCAGCCGCGATTGCCGGTCAGCCCTTCTTTCAGCACACGCAAAGCATTGAACCGCATTCGTATCCGGCCCTATTCGGCAGCGTCATGCGCAAGGGTGAAGACAGGCTCCATCCGCGCAAGGATATCATCGGCCAGATGGCATTTGATCTGATGATTGCCCGCCAGCTTGCGCACGGGGGGCACCTCGGTCTCGCACAGGTTGCCCGGTACGTCTGATTTCCAGCGGCAACGCGTCTGGAACGGGCAACCCGGCGGCGGATTCATGGCCGACGGAATGTCGCCTTCCAGCACGATCCGCTTCTTGATCACCGAAGTATCGGCGACCGGCACTGCGGACAGAAGCGCTTCGGTATAGGGATGGTAGGGGGGCGCGAAAACCTGATCGGTGGTGCCCAGTTCCACCACATGGCCCAGATACATCACCATCACCCGGTCCGACAGATAGCGCACGATCGAAAGGTCATGGCTGATGAACAGCAGCGTGGTGCCGTTCTTGCGCTGGATATCCATCAGAAGCTGCGTCACCGCCGCCTGCACCGACACATCCAGCGCCGATACGGGTTCATCCGCGACCACCACCTTGGCGTCACCCGCAAAGGCGCGCGCGATGCCAACGCGCTGTTTCTGCCCGCCGGACAACTGGCGCGGCATGCGGTCGGCGAATTCGCGCGGCAATTTCACCAGGTCCAGCAGTTCGAGCATCCGCTGGCGGCGCTCGGCCGGGGTCTTGCCGACCTTGAAGATTTCCAGCGCGCGGATGATCTGCGCGCCCACCGTCATCGACGGGTTGAGCGTGTCGAACGGGTTCTGGAACACCATCTGCAATTGCGAAACGGTGTCGGTGTTGCGGGCCTGGATCGGTGTGGACTGGACGTTCTCGTCAAACAGCATGATCTTGCCCGAGGTCGCG
>SKKS01000298.1 GCA_007123625.1 Paracoccaceae bacterium | reverse complement strand
TACGCACCCGCGCGCCGCCCGGCCAAACGGGATAAGGCCCGCAAGGGCCGAAGACGGGCGGGAGAACCGGTCGGACCGCGCGCGCCTTCGCGCAGAGTGTCAATAGCTGTAGTCGGCGTAGATGCGGCTCAGGTCGCCCTGCCAGTCGCCGTGATAGCGCTGCAGCAATTCATCGGCGGGTGTCTGCCCGGTCTCGATGCTTTCCCGGAGCGCATTGAGGAAATGCGTCTCGTCCGGCAGCAACCCGCCCGCGCCGGGGCAGGCGCGTGCTTTCAGGCCGCTGTCGGCGATGTCTACGACTTCGCGCGCCAGTTCGTGCATCCGCAGCCCGCCCACATGCGCCTGCAGCCCCTCCACGCTGGCTGCCACGCGCAGCGCCTCTCGCGTCTCGGTGTCCCAGCCGCGGGCAAGGTCCCATGCTGCATCGAGCGCGCCCTGGTCATAGGTCAGTCCGACCCAGAGCGCGGGCAGCGCACACAGGCGCCGCCACGGACCGCCATCTGCCCCGCGCATTTCGATGAAGCGCTTCAGCCGTGCCTCGGGGAAGATCGTGGTCAGGTGGTCCGCCCAGTCGCTGAGCGTGGGTTTCTCGCCCGGCAGGGCGGGGAGTTTTCCGTCCATGAAGTCGCGGAACGACTGACCCAGTGCGTCGATATACTTGCCGTCGCGATAGACAAAATACATCGGCACATCGATTGCATAGTCGACCCAGGCCTCGAACCCGAAACCTTCGTCGAACACGAAGGGCAGCATCCCTGTGCGCGCCGCGTCCAGGTCGCGCCATATGCGCGCGCGCCAGGACTTGTGCCCGTTGGGAACCCCTTCGAAGAACGGCGAATTGGCGAACAGAGCGGTCGCCACTGGCTGCAGAGCCAGCGCCACGCGCAGTTTCTGCACCATGTCGGCCTCGGACCCGAAGTCGAGGTTCACCTGCACGGTGCAGGTGCGGTACATCATCTGCGTGCCATGGGTGCCCACACGGTCCATGTAGCCGGTCATCAGCCTGTAGCGGCCCTTGGGCATCATCGGCATGTCGCCGTGGTGCCAGATCGGGGCCGCGCCCAGCCCGATGAAGCCCACGCCGATCTCGTCGGCGACCGATTTCACCTCGCGCAGGTGCTCGTTCACCTCGTCGCAGGTCTGGTGGATGGTTTCCAGCGGCGCGCCCGACAGCTCGAACTGCCCGCCGGGTTCCAGGCTGATGTTCGCGCCGTCCTTTTCCAGCCCGATGATGTGCGCGCCCTCGAGGATCGGGCGCCAGCCGAAGCGGTCGCGCATGCCTTCCAGCATCGCCTTGATCGAGCGCGGTCCGTCATAAGGCAGCGGGCGCAGGGTGTCGCGGCAGTAGCCGAATTTCTCGTGCTCGGTGCCGATGCGCCACGCGTCGCGTGGTTTGCAGCCCTGCGCAAGGTATTCGACCAGATCGGCCTTCGACTCGACCGGCGCGCCGCCGCCGGACTGGGGGATGGACATGGCGATGGCTCCGGTCTGTTCGCTGTTGGGCCGACACTTGGTCCGCTGCGTGCCCCGAGTCAAGGCAGGTCCGCGTCTGCGTGTCCCTCGCCCGCGCATGACAGAGGCAGGTCCGTACGCGGGCGCGCACGCAGGAAGGTAATCGCAAGCATCGCAAGCGCACGCGGATCAGTGCGCGCGGGTCAGGGTCGTGCGGGCGCCTGCGCGGCGCGGATGAACCCACAGTACCTGTGTAGCGGGGGGATCGCGCGCATCACGGGCGCGCACCAGCGCCTTCATGTCCATGCCCGGCAGGCTGGCAAAAGCATCGAACAGCGCCGCCGCCCCTTCGGCGCCCACCGGGATCGTGACCGGCACATCGCCCGAAGGCAGCAGCATCCACGCCCGGCCGTGGTCGACCAGATGCAATTCATCCAGGTCGCGCAGCGCGATGAACCCACCCTGATACGGCCCGAAGAACGAAATCTGCCCCTCGACCACCTGCACGATTCCCGGGCCCTGCGCGGCCCCGGCGAACCGCAGCCGCCGGTAGCCGATCCATGACAGCGCCGCACCCACCAGCGCCACTGCCCCGGCCAGCACCTGAAAGAACCCGCTGCCGGACGCGCGCAGCCACCACAGGCCAAGCGCTGCGACCGCAGCCCCCACCAGCACCTCGCGCCAGCGCTGCAGGGCGGCCCGCAGTTCGGGGCGGATCATGTCCAGTCCCCCAGATGAATCTGCCACAGCGTCAATGCGGCTACGGCGGCCGTTTCGGCGCGCAGGATACGGGGACCCAGCCCGACAGGCGTGACGCATGCTAGCGCGCGCAGCCGGTCGCGCTCGGTTTCGGCGAATCCGCCTTCGGGGCCGATCAGCACTGCCCAGGGGCCGGGCGTCAGCCCGTCAAAACCAGCCTTCGGCGCCTCGGGCGTTTCATCGGCCCAGAGGATTCGCCGTGCTCCGTCCCAGTCGGCCAGCAACCGATCCAGCCGGACCATGGGTGCGAGCTCGGGGATATGGGTCGCGCCGCATTGCTCCGCGGCCTCGACGGCATGGGCCTGCAGCCGGTCCTGGCGCACGCGCTCTGAATTCGTGAACCGGGTTTGCACCGGGACGATCCGCGCCGCGCCCATTTCGGTAGCCTTTTCGACGATGAAATCGGTGCGCGCCTTCTTGACCGGCGCGAACAACAGCCACAGGTCGGGGGCTGCGCGCTGCGCGGCGGTTTGCCGCACACACTCCAGCGTGCCCCCGCGCCGGTCAGCCGCGGCAACCCGCGCCAGCCATGCGCCATCAGTGCCGTTGAACACCTCTACCGCGTCGCCCGGGCCCAGCCGCATCACGTTGAACAGGTAATGTGCCTGATCGCGCTCAAGGACAACAGGTTGCCCCGGCCCCAGCGGGTGCTTTACATAAAGCCGCACGCGCGGGCTGTCGGACGCCTGTGTCATGGGACCGAACATATGACCGAGAGAGACGAAAAGCCAGAGCACGGAAAGGCTGCGGACCCGGCGCCAGTGCAGGACCAGCCAATGCAGGTCCGGGGTGAGGACGGGCAGCGTGAAGACGGGCAGCGTGAGCAGGGGCCACAGGCCGCGCCGGTTGCCGACGCCCCGCCGGGCAACTGGGTCGACCTCTATGCACCGCCGCAGACCCGCCCCTTCCTCCGCCTGTCCCGCGCCGACCGCCCCATCGGCACATGGTTGCTGCTGCTGCCGTGCTGGTGGGGGGCGCTGCTGGGCGCGGCGGCGATGCCTGATCGCGCGGGCTGGCTGACCATCTGGATCGTCGTCGGCTGCGGGATAGGTGCGTTCCTGATGCGCGGGGCGGGCTGTACCTGGAATGATGTCACCGACCGCGATATCGATGGCCGTGTGGCGCGCACCGCGTTGCGGCCCATCCCGTCGGGGCAGGTCAGCACGCGCGACGCGCTGATCTGGATGGGCGCGCAGTCCGCGATCGCGCTGCTGATCCTGCTGACCTTCAACCTCAATGCCATTCTGTTGGGGGTGCTGTCGCTGGGGCTGGTGGCAATATATCCCTTTGCCAAGCGGTTCACCTGGTGGCCGCAGATATTCCTTGGCCTTGCGTTCAACTGGGGCGCGCTTCTGGCGTGGACGGCGCAGACCGGCGCCGTGGCGCTGCCTGCGGTATTCCTCTATCTGGCAGGCATCTGCTGGACCATTTTCTACGACACCATCTATGCCCATCAGGACAAGGAAGACGATGCGCTGATCGGCGTGAAATCCACCGCGCTTCTGTTTGGCGAGAATACCATGGACTGGCTGCGCGGGTTTCTCGTGGCCACGGTGGTGCTGATGTCGCTGGCGGTGATTTATGCGCTGGCGCCGTTGGCCGACCCGCTGAAGATGTCGCTCGGGTTGGCTGCCGCATGGGCCATGGGCGCGCACATGAACTGGCAACTGGGCAAACTGGACATCGACGACACACAAAGTTGTCTGGCCATGTTCCGGTCCAACCGCGATGCCGGACTGATCGTTGCGCTGTTTCTTGCCGTTACACTTTTCGTTTGATTGCAGCCCGGGTCTCAAGGCGCTAGGGGGCGGGGACAACCGGAGACAGGAAACACCCGCATGCTGCCATCCCGCGAGGCACTTGTTGCAATCGCCGCTTTCGGGGGCGCCGCCCTGCTGGCTCTTGGCGCCGCTACGGGTGCGGCGACCCTGATCGAACGTCAGACCCGCGCCGAGATCGTGGAGCGCCTGACCACCGACGGGATCGCCTGGGCCTCGGTGGAAACCGATGGACTTCTGGTGACTATCCGCGGCACCAGCCCGACCGAGGCCGAGCGCTTTCGCGCCCTGACCCTTGCCGGGCAGATCGTGGACGGTGCGCGGGTTCTGGACGAAATCGCGGTGACTGCCTCTCTCGAGATTCAGGCGCCGTCGTTTCAGATGGAAATCCTGCGCAACCGCGACGATGTGTCGGTGATCGGACTGGTGCCGCTGGCCTATGACCCCGAGGCCGTGCTTGACCGAATCGCCGCGATGGCTGACGGGATCAACGTGTCCGAGATGGTCGAAACAGCCGACTATCCGCTGCCGCAGGGCTGGGAACGCGCGGTCGGCTTTGCCATCGACGCGCTGCGCGTGCTGCCGGTCTCGAAGGTGTCGGTCACGCCGGAAAAGGTCACGGTCACGGCGCTTGCTGCCGACGCCCAGTCGCGCCGCGAACTGGAAACGCGCCTGCGCCAGGGGCGACCTTCGGGGTTGGAGCTGGACCTGCAGATCACCTCACCGCGCCCGGTAATCACGCCCTTTACGCTGCGTTTCACTATCGAGGACGGCCTGCCGCGCTTCGATGCGTGTTCGGCCGACACTGACGAAGCGCGCCAGGAAATCATAGCCGCCGCGCGGGCCGCGGGCATGTCGGGATCGATCAGCTGCACGCTTGGCATGGGCACCCCCTCGCCGCGCTGGGCCGAAGCTGCGCGGCTTTCGGTCGAAACGATGGCGCGGCTGGGCGAGGGGTCGATCACCCTTTCGGACACCGAAGTGTCCCTGGTGGTGCCGCATGTTATCGGGCAATCCACTTTCGACCGCCTTGCAGGGCAGCTTGAAGGCACGTTGCCCGATGTGTTCTCGCTGCAGGCGGTGCGGCTCGATCCGCCCGCCGACACCGATGCAGTGGACGACGATCCGGTGGAATTCGTGGCCATCCTGACCCCGGACGGGGTGGTGCGGCTGCATGGGCGGCTGACCGATGAACGCATCCGCGATTCGGTCCATGCATATGCACGCGCGCGTTTCGGCTGGCAGGCGGTGGAAATGGCGGCGCGGCTGGACGAGGGGCTGCCCGACGGCTGGCCGCTCAAAAGCCTGACCGCGATCGAGGCGTTGTCGGAACTGGACAACGGCACCGTCACAGTGCGTCCGGACCGGATCGACCTGCGCGGCGTAAGCGGCAACGCCGAGGCCAGCGACGCGGTGTCGCGCATCCTGTCTGACAAGCTGGGGCAAGGGGCGGATTTTCGTGTCAATGTCCGCTATGACGAAAGCCTTGATCCCGCGTCGCTGATTCCGACGCCCGAACGCTGCGAAGCCTGGATCGGCGAGATTCTGGCGGAACGGCAGATCACCTTCGCCCCGGGATCGGCCCGGATCGACAGCGAGACACAAGCCACGCTGGACCAGATCGGCGACGTGATGCGCGAGTGCGGCGCGCTGGAAATGGAAATCGGCGGCCATACCGACAGTCAGGGCAGCGCCGAGGGCAACCTTGCCCTCAGCCAGCGCCGGGCCGAGGCGGTGCTGGAAGCACTCATGACCCGGCAGGTGCTGGTGTCGGGGCTGGTTGCCAAGGGCTATGGCGAAGAGAACCCCATCGCCGACAATGCCACCGCCGCTGGGCGCGAAGCGAACCGGCGGATCGAATTCAGGCTGCCGGGCCGCGCAGCCCCCGAGCCGGTGATCCCGATGGAACGCGATCCCGAGCTTGAAGCCCAGTTGGAAATCAGGGTAACCGAAGGGGCGGGCGAAACACCGCGTCCCGCCCCGCGCCCCGCGCGGGACTGAAAGATGCCGCGCCACGCCTCGCGCGAAACCGAACCTTCCGGCATGGCCGGGTGCGCAGCGAGAAGGAAGATCAGCCCATGAACCGGACGGAATTCGTGATCGTCACGGCGCTGATCCTGTTCGCGGCGTTCGCGCTGGGATGGTTCGCGTACTGGCTTTTGCATCGGTTCACCCGCGTCAGTCAGGCCGATATCGGCGAGCTGGAGCGCATGGCCCAGGCCCTGCACGAGGCCGAGGATATCCGCGATCAGGCGCTGGCTTATATCGAGGCGCGCGAATACGAATTGAGCACCCAGCTCAGCCAGACGGATGCCGAACTGCAGGCCGCGATGGATGGCCTGCGCGATGCGCGCGCGGAAATCGAGCGGCTGCGCAGCAAGATCGAGCGGATGCAGGGCGCCACCGAGCACGGCTGAGAGGCGGGTCCCTTCACGCGCGCGCCGTCCCTGATGCGCCCATTGTCGCCAGCCGCCGCCGTGTGATGTCCAGCAACGCTACCTGCAGCCGTCGCGTGCGCATCGACAACAGCATCGCTCCGTGCACCGGCTGCGTCAGCACTGGCGCGTCGCCGACAAGCCGCACCACCCCTTCGGCTGCAAGCGCGCGGGCCATCGTCTGCGGCAGATAGGCGCTGCCGCCGATTGACCGCAGCATTCCCGCCACCGCCGCCGCCTGACCGCTGGCCAGGGACGTATCCGCCAGCCGTGGCAGGGTGGCGCTGTGGGATGTGGCGAAGGCGGGCGCATAGTTGCCACGTATATAGCTGTCCGCCGCAACCTGCGCCAAGCTGTCGGCGCTCGTGCTGACCATACGGTAACGCAATTCGCCCAGTGTCACCACGTGCAGGTCAGGATGCGCGCGCGGGGTGAACATGACCGCGAAATCCAGCGCGCCGGTTTCCAGATCGGCACACATCTGGGTGGAATAATCGGGCTCCAGATAGATCGCGCATTCGGGCAGGCGGGCGCGCAGGTCGGCCAGCCACAGGCCCAGCTCGCCCCCCGCCAGGTCGTGCTGGATACCCAGCCGCACGGTTACAGCGTGGGTGCCTGAACCGCGCACCTGCTGCAGCGCGCCCTGCCACAGGCGGCGGATCGCGCGTGCCTCGGGCGCGAACTGCAACCCCGCCGTCGTCGGTCGTGTGCCCGCGCGCGACCGGGTCAGCAGGCGCGCGCCCATCTCGGATTCAAGCGCCTTGATCCGCGCCGAAATCGTGGACTGCCCGACGCCCAGCCGCTCGGCGGAGCGGTGAAAGCTGCCGGTGTCCAGCAGATCCAGGAAAGTGTCGATCCAGTCCGTCTGCATCTGCCCGCCATCTGATCGGAGTTTCCGATCAATAGCATCGGCGGTGCCGAATTGAAAATCCATTTCCGCGCAGCGAATACTATCCCACGGCGCGCCATATCGGCGCGCTGCCAGCGCAAGGACCCGCGCCATGAACGATGTGCAGGATGCCCCCCGGACACCCACAGCCCCCAGCCGCCGCAGTGGGGGGCGCGCCGCGCGCGTTGCCACCCGCGCGGCGCCACTGGATCAGGCCCTGCGCCCGGTCCGCCCGGGGCTGGAAGGCGGGCAATACCGCCCCCTGACCGATGCCGACGTGGCCCGC
>SKKS01000083.1 GCA_007123625.1 Paracoccaceae bacterium | reverse complement strand
GGGGCGGATCGTAAAGGAATTGCGCGCGGTGCAGGCCGAGTTCGGCAAGGGAACCGTCGCAGGCGCCCGCCGCAGCAGCTTCGCCGAAGCCGGCGAGGTCGAGGATGTGCCGCTTGAGGCGATGATCGAGCGCGAGCCGGTCACCGTGGTCTGCTCGAAAATGGGCTGGATCCGCGCCATGAAGGGCCACGCCGCGCTGGATCAGGACTTCAAGTTCAAGGACGGCGACGAAGGCCGCTTCGTGTTCCACGCCGAAACCACCGACAAGCTGTTGCTGGTGGGGTCGAACGGGCGGCTGTATACATTGTCGGTCGCCAACCTGCCCGGTGGGCGCGGCATGGGCGAGCCTGTGCGCCTGATGATCGACCTGCCGAACGAGGCGGCGATCGTTGATCTGTTCCTGCACCGGCCGGGGGTGAAGCTTCTGGTCGCGTCGTCGGCCGGGGATGGCTTTGTGGTGCCCGCCGACGAGGTGCTGGCCCAGACCCGCACCGGCAAGCAGGTGCTGAACGTTAAGGCGCCGGTGGTGGCGCGGTGCTGCCATGCGCTGCGTGGCGATCATGTCGCCGTGGTGGGCGAGAACCGCAAGCTGCTTGTCTTTGCGGCGACCGAATTGCCTGAAATGGCGCGCGGCAAGGGCGTGCGGCTGCAAAAATACAAGGATGGCGGGTTGTCGGATGTGACCAGCTTCGATCTGGCTGCGGGACTCAGCTGGAAAGACCCCGCCGGGCGCACCCGTACCGAATCTGATCTGACCGAATGGCTGGGCAAGCGCGCGGGCGCGGGGCGCATGGCGCCGCGTGGTTTCCCGCGCTCGAACCGCTTTACCTGAGCCCTGCCGCGCATCGCCTCGCCCAGCCGCATGCGGTGCGATTGTCTGTACCAGCCCTATCGTCTATGTCTGGGTCTGTGTTCGAAAGACGGAGTGCGCGTGATCATGGCCTTTTCTTCTCTTACCCGCCGGGCGGCCCTTGTGGGCGCGGTCCTGTTTCTGGCCGCTTGTGGCGGGCGCGGCGAGATTGGTGCGCAACGCGCGGAACTGGGCGATTTCCGGTTGGGCCATGTCATTGTCGTCGCCGATCAGGCCACACGCGGCCCCGCATCGCGCCCGGCAGAGCCAGAGGAATGGAACGATGCGCTGACTGCGCAGATCCGGAACCGCTTCGGGCGCTATGACGGGGACAGCTTCTATCACATCGCGGTGGCCGTGCAGGGTTATGTGCTGGCGATCCCGGGGATTCCGCTGGTCGCGTCGCCACGGTCGGTGCTGATTGTCGGGGTCACGGTCTGGGATGATGCTGCGGGGGTCAAACTGAACGACACGCCGCACCGGATTGCGGTGTTCGAAAGCATCTCGGGCGAAACGGTCATCAGCTCAGGCCTGACCCAGTCCGCCGAACAGCAGATGGAGAATCTGTCGCGCAATGCCGCGTCGATGATCGAGCGGTGGATGGTCACCAACCCCGACTGGTTCCGCCCGCGCCCGGAAGCCCCCGACGCGGCCTCCGAAGCGGCCCCGGATGGCGAAAGCTGACCCCGACCTGCGGAAAAAGCGCACATGCGCCTCAAGCGGGCTTTCTCCTGCGCCGTCCGATGCTTATTCTTGAACGATGGACATCGCCACATTTACCGCGATCGCGGCCGCGCTTTTTGTGATCATCGGCCTGGCCGAGCCGCTTGCGACGCGGTTGCGATTGCCGTTCACGGTAATTCTGGCGTTTGTTGGCACGCTCATCGGGGGGGCGGCGGCGTATGTCATCGTTTCGCCACTGACCGGGGCGCTGGACCAGGTTGCAAACGTGATCGGGAACCTTCCGATCCGGGCCGACATCTTTCTTTATGTGTTCCTGCCCACGCTGCTGTTTCAGGTCGCGCTGGGGCTGAACCTGCGGCGGATGGCCGACGACTGGGTGCCGATACTGGTGCTGGCGGTGCTGGCGGTGGTGATTGCCACCTTCACGGTGGGCTATGCGCTGTATGCAGTGGCGGGGCTGTCACTGGTGGCCTGCCTGCTGATCGGGGCGATCGTTTCCACCACGGACCCGTCGGCGGTGGTGACGATTTTCCGCAACATCTCGGCGCCGCGCAGGCTGTCTCGGATTGTCGAGGGCGAAAGCCTGCTCAACGATGCAGCCGCGATTGCGCTGTTTGCGATCTTCCTGAATATCATCCTTCCCGCGCGCCCCTCGCCCCGGCTGGCCGAGGCGTTGCTGCAATTGCCGGTACTGTTTCTGGGCGGGGCGCTTCTGGGCTGGCTGCTGGCGCGGATGTTCGTGTGGCTGATGACCGTGGTGCCGAACCATCCGCTCGCACAGGTGTCGCTGTCGGTCGCGCTGCCTTATGTGGCCTATGTTGTCGCCGAGCAGTTGTTGGGCGCGTCCGGTGTGATCGCGGTGGTGGCGGCGGGCATGGGGCTGAACCTGTTGGGGCCGTCGCGCATCCTGCCCACGTCCTGGGGCTATCTGCGCGAGGTCTGGGACTTGCTGGCGCATTGGGCGGGGGCGTTGATCTTCATCCTGGCGGCACTGCTGATTCCGCAACTGCTGGGGGTGTCGCGGCCCGCGGACTTCCTGCTTCTGGCGGTGCTGATCGGCGCGGCGCTTGTTGCGCGCGTGATTGTGCTGTTCGGGGTGCTGCCGCTGCTGGCGTTGCTGCGCCTGTCGCCGCGGGTCGAGCGCCCGTACCGGGTGGCGATCCTGTGGGGTGGGTTGCGGGGAGCGGTCACGCTGGCGCTGGCGCTGGCTGTCACCGAAAACCCAGCCGTCCCGACCGAGGTCAAGCGGCTGGTGGGCACGCTGGCCACAGGGTTCGTGCTGTTCACGCTGATCGTGCAGGGGGTGAGCCTGCGCTTGATGATCCGGTGGCTGGGCCTGGACCGGCTGTCGCCGGTCAACGCGGCGCTGTCCGAGCAGGTGATCGCTGTCGCGCTTCAGAACGTGCGCGAGGAGGTGTCCGAGATCACTCAGCGCAACGAGCTGTCGCGCGATGTCGTTCGCTCCGAGGCGAAGCGCTTCGCGGAACGGCTTGATGCCGCGGTCGCTCAGGCCGAGCAGGGGGTCGAAATTCAGGACCGCGACCGGATCACGCTGGGGCTGGTGGCGCTGGCCGGACGCGAGCGTGACCTGATTCTGGAGCATTTTCGCCAGCAGGTGATTTCCATGCGGCTTGTGGACCAGATGCTGTCCGATGCGGACCGCTTGATCGAACGCACGCGGCAGGGCGGGCGCACCGAATACCGGCGTGCGGGGCGCGAATCGCTGGGTGTGGGGCGGGGGTACCGACTGGCGGTCTGGCTCAACAACCGGTTGCGGTTGTCCGAGCCGCTGGCACGGCGCACGGCGGACCGGTTCGAGAACCTGCTCAACCAGAACCTGATCCTGCGCGAGCTGCACGGTTATCTGGACACCAAGATCCGGCGCATCCATGGCCGCAGGGTGGCGGAGCTGCTGCACGAATTGCTGGATCGGCGCCTTGCCGATACCGAAAGCGCGCTGGAAGGGCTGCGGCTGCAGTATCCGGGATACGCCGAGGAGCTTGAGCGCCGGTTCATCCGGCGCACATCGCTCCGGCTGGAGCAGCGCGAATACGACCAGTTGCGCGAGGATGGCCTGATTGGCCCCGAACTGCACGCGACCCTGCTGAACCGGCTGGGACAGATGCGCGATGCGCTGGAAACCCGCCCGCAGCTGGATCTGGCGTTGCAGAAATCCGAACTGGTGGGCCGTTTCGAGCTGTTCGCCGGGCTGAGCCCCGCCGAGCGAAGGCGTCTGGCACGCGCACTCAAGGCGATATATGTGGTGCCCGGCGATGTGATCATCCGCCGGGGTGAGCCTGCGCACAGCATATATTTCATCGCCTCGGGAGCGGTCGAGATGGACATTTCCGGCCAGCGGACTCGCATCGGCCGGGGCGAGATGTTCGGCCAGCTGGCGGTCCTTGCGCGCCACCGTAGGCGGGCGCAGATCACCGCCCTGACGCATTCGACGCTGCTTGTGCTGGACGAACACCGCTTCAAGCGTTTGCTGGCTTCGAGCGAGAATCTGCGCGAGGCTGTCCGCGCCTCGGCTTCCGCCCGGGGCATCGAATTGCCGAAGGGGGTCCTTCGACCCGAGTGACGCGTGCAGGCAGATTATGGCGCCCCGGGACCCCCCAGTGCCTGTGGACAGCATGACAGGCACGCCGCGCCCCGGGCGCGCGCGGGGATCAGTGGCCGAGTATCAGTTCGAATTCGTCCTTGTAGAAGCTGAGAACCGCGACGAAGTGCTGCTCGCCTCCGGAGTCAAAGACATAGACATGCAGCGCGTCGTTGTTCGTGGTCACGCGGCAGAACACTGCACCTGTGGCCAGTCCCTCGGGGCATTCATCCGGATCGATGTGGGCACCGAGACCCCGAAGGCCGCGTAGGGATAGGCGGCAGAGTCATGCGCTTGCGAAGGGGCAAGCGCGGACAGGGCCAGAAGGGCGCTGCGCCGCCCGAAGATCGATCAGTAAGGAATGCGGGTGGTCTGGGTATCGGCAACTCCGGCGCAGATCATTGGAAAAACGCTGCCGGGTTGAGCGGGACGCACGGGCGCAGCGTGACTCGGTGACTGATACCTGACCGATTTGGGAGGGTAAGCAAAGCGGATTGCTGCGTTGCCCTTCGTTCGGTCCGCCTACTTCCCTCGCCAGTTCTGTGTCAGCATTTCCCTTTCCGCGATGCACAGAGCACGCAGGTGCGCAAATCTACGCTACTTGTCGCGGCCCTCGGCTTGTCGTTCATGGGCCTTGCCGCCCTCGGCCAGACGCTGGAGGGCTGGCGACTGTCCCATGGCGGTTTTGTTACCGCCGCCGAAGCGGTGCTGACCCTGACCCCGGACGGCGCAGCGGACATCGAGGCCGCGCTTGCCGGGACAGGCGACGCAGCACTGCTGCCGTTTGCCGTGGACGCGGACGAGGCGGCGCTGGCGCAGCTTGGCCAGTGACGTCGGGCGGCACCGGGCTCCTGGCCCCGGAGGGCAGGCACCGCACGGGCCATTGCGCGCCGGGGTTTTCGGGATCCGTCGCCCGGCGCGATCATCGCAGCGGCACGCTGCCGGGTGGTCGGTTGGCGGGGACGTTTCGCTTACGTCCGGCGCTGACCGCGGGCGCGTTCCGACGTTCACGCCGGGCGGGCAGGGCGAAAGTATTCGAACATCAGCCCGGACACATCGTCGGCAAATTCGTCGGTTCCGCTCTGGCGCACCATTTCCCACAGCAGCGCATCCAGCAGGGCATTGCCGCGCAGCGTCTGTAACTGTTCCATCAACGCGCCCAGCCCCTCGGGGCCCAACTCGGTGCCATCGGCGACCTGGCTTTCGGTAATCCCGTCCGAATAGATCAGCAGCCGGTCGCCGGGGGCAAGGTCGACCGCAACGGTTTCGAATTGCGCCCCTTCGATCAGGCCGACAGGCAAGCCGCCGGTGCCCAGAAATTCAATCCCGCCACCAGCGCGCTGGACCAGGGGGTGCGGGTGTCCCGCTTGCACGAACTGGACGCGACCGGTGGTCAGGTCGGCTTCGGCGTAGCAAAGGGTGCAGTAATGCTCCGCCTCGAGTTCGGTCAGCAGCAGCCGGTTCATGCGGTCTGCCACCACCGCAGGGTCGACCGCCCGCCCCTCGGGCGCACCGGCAAGGGCAATGTTCTGCCCGTCGCCGCCACCGGTAAAAAGCGCCGCCAGCCGGGCGCACATCAACGCAGACGTCACACCGTGTCCGGCCACATCAAGCGCATAGAACCCCACCCGGTCGCGGGCGATGGGAAACCAGCCCACCATGTCGCCGCCCACATGCCCCGACGGGCGCAGCACCAGCGCCAGTTGCGCCCCGTCCAGCGCGATGCGGTGATCGCGCACCAACGATTGCTGCAGCTTGCGCGCCTGCATCAGGTCCCGGTCCAGCGCGCTGTAAACGCTGCGCAATTCCGTCAGAGCCCCCGAAAGCTTGCGGTTCTGGTCGCGCAGGTGCCGCTGCATGTCCAGAAGCCGCGCGCCGGCGGCGATGCGGGCGCGCAGTTCTTCGTGGGCGACCGGTTTCGCCAGAAAATCGTCCGCGCCGACATCCAGCCCTTCGGCCACTGCATTCGCATCGGATTTTGATGTCAGCAGGATGAAATAGCTGTACCTTTCCCCCGCTATGCCCCGCAGTGCGCGGCAGAATTCGCCCCCGTTCATGCCCGGCATGATCCAGTCCGACAGGATCAGTTCGAAATGCCGCGTCTGACACAGGTCGAGCGCGGCCTGGCCCGACTCGGCCTCGGTCACGCGATACCCCCAGCTGCGCAACAGCATGCCCAGCAACATGCGTTGCGAACGGCTGTCATCGACCACAAGGACGCTGTCGATTGCCGGTTCGCGCGGGGTAGGAGAACTGCGGGCACTGAGGGGGGGCATGAAAAGTGGGCTCAGACAAGGGGTGCTATGAACGGACCCCTGTTCTGTCGCCAAAGCCTTAATTTCGGATGAAGCCGCGGCGTCTTCCAGCGCGCGCATAACCACACGTTAAGCGGTTCGCGCCTATCATGCGCCCCAGACTTGGGACATGGGGCTGCAAGGATGATCGACTGGAACCGAATCGCCGAACTTCGGGCGGATGTGGGCGATGACGCATTGGCCGAGGTGGTTGCCGTCTTTGTCGAGGAAATGGACGCCACGGTAGCTTGCTTGCGGGGGCTGCCCGACAGCGTGGCGCTTGCGGATGAACTGCACCTTCTGAAGGGGGCTTCGTCGAACCTGGGGCTTGGTGCGCTATCTGCGCTGGCCGATACCGGCGAAACCATTGCGCGGGCGGGGCAGGGGGCGGCGGAACTGGGCGATGTCGTGGCGCAGATCGAGGCGCTTTATGCGTCCAGCCGGGCGGACCTCATGCGCGCCCTTCCCGGAAGCGCGCCGGTCACCGCCCGAAGCTGACGTCCGCGCGGAAGCCTCCGGGCCATGCCAGGGCGCTGCCGTCCTTCAGTCTATCACCAACTCGGCCAGGCGGGCGCGGACGGTCTCGGGCATCGTTGCCGCGGCGCGGGACTGCGGGTCGAAAAAAACCTCGACCACCTCGTAGGTTGCGTGCAGCACGCCGGTGTCGGCATGATGCATCCGCAGCGCCAGTGTGCAGCTTTTCTTTCCCAGCCGCGACACTGACCCGTCGATGACGACCAGATCGCCCGCAACCAACTCCTTGACGAACTGCGTGGTCGCCCGGGCCGAAACCGTGTGCACCCCGTGCTCGGCTTGCATGGTGGCATAGGGCAGCCCCGCCACCGTCCAGAAATGATACACCGCATCGTCGAAGAACGGCGCGTAATGGCGCACATTCATGTGCCCGAAGTGGTCGTGGTGCCACGGGTGGACCACGGCGCGTAACAGCACGGGACGCGGCGGCACGGGGCGGGCGGGGTCGGCGGTCTGGGACATGCGGGGCGCTCCGTTCGGCAGTGGCAGGGCCTCGCACCGGCAAGGCAGGGCGTGAAGGATCGCAGCAGCGCCCGCCGGTGGCAACCCCGCGCGCGCCCTACTTGCCCCCTTCCGGGAAAGCCACTAGACGATGGGCGCCCTTATCGAACGGAGTTGCCCCATGTCCGCCCCCCGCAAAGTCG
>SKKS01000366.1 GCA_007123625.1 Paracoccaceae bacterium | reverse complement strand
TGCGGCTGCACGACCACATCCGCCGCACCTGGCTGAAGCTCGAGGAACTGGGCCGCCGTGCCGCATCGGGCGTGCCGGGGGGTGTTGCGGGGGCTGCCACGGGCGACCTGGCCGCCGGGGGCGACGCGCCGCCGGACCGCGTTGCCTGAGGTCTGTGCGCGGGTGCTGCGGGGGACGCGCTGCGCGCCATGAGGGAGGGATGCGCCGTCATCGGGGTATCGAACTGGTCCGGTCGCGAATGCGTCGGGCAAGAAGTTGGCGCGGAGTGCAGGATGCGAAAAAGTAGCTTGCAGCCCGCCGGATCTGATCGGCGGTCGTCGCACCTGACGCAGGTGCGCATGGTCCACGGTCGGGCAAGGACTTCGACGCGGCGCCCTGGCGTGCCGCACGGATGAACGAAAGTCATGGGAGATATACTATGTCGATGCAGACGCTTGGGCGTGACGTGGCAGGAGGAGCCGACGCGGCCCCGCAGGAGCTGACGGACGGGTTTCACCTTGTCATTGATGCGCTGCGCCTGAACGGGATCAACACGATCTATGGCGTGCCGGGCATTCCGGTGACCGATCTGGGCCGACTGGCGCAGGGCCGCGGAATGCGGGTGATCTCGTTCCGCCATGAACAGCACGCGGGCTATGCGGCTTCGGTCGCGGGCTATCTGACACAGACGCCGGGCGTTTGCCTGACGGTTTCGGCGCCGGGATTCCTGAACGGCCTGACGGCGCTGGCGAACGCCACCACCAACTGTTTCCCCATGATCCTGATCTCGGGGTCGTCCGAGCGCGAGATCGTGGACCTGCAGAAGGGCGACTACGAGGAGATGGACCAGCTGGCCATCGCCAAGCCGCTGTGCAAGGCCGCCTATCGCGTGCTGCATGCCGAGGACATCGGTCTGGGCGTCGCGCGTGCCATCCGCGCGGCCGTCACCGGACGTCCCGGCGGGGTTTATCTGGATCTCCCCGCAAGCCTTCTGGGGCAGGTGATGGAAGCCGCTGCAGGCGAGAAGTCGCTGATCAAGGTCGTTGACCCGGCGCCAGCGCACCTGCCTTCGACCGAGGCGCTGGACCGTGCGCTGGACACGCTGAAAGCGGCCAAGAAGCCGCTCATCATTCTGGGCAAGGGTGCGGCCTATGCGCAGGCGGATGACGATATCCGCAGCTTCATCGAAGCTTCGGGCATTCCCTACCTTCCGATGAGCATGGCCAAGGGCCTGCTGCCCGACGATCACCCGCAGTCCGCCGGTGCCGCGCGCTCTCTTGCGCTCAAGGAAGCCGACACGGTCATGCTGATCGGTGCGCGGCTGAACTGGCTGCTGTCGCATGGCAAGGGCAAGACCTGGGGCGAGCCGGGTGCCAAGAAATTCGTGCAGATCGACATCGACGCACGCGAGATGGACAGCAACGTGCCCATCGACGCGCCGCTGGTGGGCGACATCGCCTCGACCGTCAAGGCGCTGCGCGCACGGATGGGTGACAACTGGGCCAAGGCACCCGCCGACTGGATGTCCCAGCTTGCCGCGAAGCGTGACGCGAACGTGGCCAAGATGGCGCCGAAGCTCATGAACAACTCGGTCCCGATGGATTTCCACGGTGCTTTGGGCCAGGTCAAGCGCATCATCAAGGAAAACCCCGAGGCGATTTTCGTGAACGAAGGCGCCAACACGCTGGATTTCGCCCGCGCCATCGTGGACATGTACAAGCCGCGCAAGCGTATTGACGTGGGCACCTGGGGTGTGATGGGGATCGGCATGGGCTCGTGCGTGGCCGCCGCCGTGGAAACCGGCAACCCGGTTCTGGCTGTGGTCGGCGACAGCGCGTTCGGCTTCTCCGGGATGGAAGTGGAAACGGTCTGCCGCTACAACCTGCCGGTCTGCGTGGTCGTGTTCAACAACAACGGCATCTATCGCGGCACCGACACGAACCCCACCGGGGGCGAGGATGTGGCACCGACGGTGTTCGTCAAGAACGCACGCTATGACCAGATGATGGCGGCATTCGGCGGGGTGGGCGTTCAGGCGACCAGCACCGATGAGCTTTATCGCGCGATGGCCGAGGCGCTGGCCTCGGGCAAGCCGACGCTGATCAACGCGGTGATCGACGAGACCGCAGGAACGGAAAGCGGCCGGATCGGCAACCTGAACCCGCAAAGCGTTCTGGCGAAAAAGGCATGAGTTGCGCCGGGCGGGTCCGCCCGCCCGGCCCTCGCCGATCACGGCAGCAGCACAGCCCCGGCTTGGATAGCGGTCCCGTACCCGCCCGCCGCGAGGCAGCAGCACAGCGAAGGATGATTGAGATGAAAGCACTCGAAGGGGTCAAGGTTCTGGATTTCACGCATGTGCAATCCGGCCCCACCTGTACACAACTTCTGGCATGGTTCGGCGCCGACGTCATCAAGGTCGAGCGCCCGGGAGTAGGCGATGCCACACGCAAGCAGCTGATCGACAAACCCGGCGCCGATAGCCTGTATTTCACCATGCTCAACCACAACAAGCGCTCGATCGAGCTGAACAGCAAATCCGCCGAAGGCAAGGAAGTGCTGACCCGCCTGATCGAAACCTGTGACGTGCTGGTGGAAAACTTCGCCCCCGGCGCGCTGGATCGCATGGGCTTTGGCTGGGAGCGCATTCAGGAGATCAACCCCCGGATCATCATGGCTTCGGTCAAGGGGTTCGGTCCGGGCAAGTACGAGGACTGCAAGGTCTACGAGAACATTGCCCAGTGCGCAGGCGGATCGGCGTCGACGACCGGGTGGCGCGATGACCGCCCGCTGGTGACTGGCGCGCAGATCGGCGACTCCGGCACCGGGCTGCACCTGGCACTGGGGATCGTGACGGCGCTTTACCAGCGCACCCACAGCGGGCGTGGCCAGCGGGTGCTTGCGCCCATGCAAGACGGCGTGCTGAACCTGTGCCGGGTCAAGTTGCGCGACCAGCAGCGGCTGGAAGTCGGCCCGCTGGAAGAATACTCGCAATACGGCGAAGGTATCCCCTTCGGCGATTCGGTGCCGCGTGCGGGCAATGACTCTGGCGGTGGCCAGCCTGGGCGCATCCTCAAGTGCAAGGGCTGGGAAACCGACCCGAATGCGTACACCTATTTCATTACGCAGGCAGCAGCCTGGGAGAAGGTCTGCGACGTCATTGGCAAGCCCGAGTGGAAGGACGACCTCGACTACGCGACCCCCAAGGCCCGCTTGCCGCGCCTGAACCATATCTTCGCAACGATTGAGGAATGGACCATGACCAAGGACAAGTTCGAGGTCATGGCGATCTGCAACCCGCTGGACATCCCGGTGGGCCCGATCCTGAGCATGAAGGAAATCGCCGAGGACGAGGACCTCCGCAAGACCGGCACAGTGGTCGAGGTCGATCACCCCGAGCGCGGCAAGTACCTCAGCGTCGGCTGCCCGATTAAGCTGTCCGACAGCCCGGTCGAGGTCGAGCGCTCGCCGCTTCTTGGCGAGCACACGGTCGAAGTGCTGCGCGACGTGCTTGGCTACGACGGCGAAGGGCTTGCCCGCATCCTCGACTCGGGTGCAGTGGGCGCGGCCAAGCTGGCGGCCGAGTAAGCGCCAGCCGCACAAGACGCATGGGGGGCGGTGACATCCGTCGCCGCCCCCGGCGACCCAGATGCGGATTGAGCTTTACCCGGTTTTGGGCCATCACCGGCCCCCGGGAACAGCATTCAGGTCGGCGGCGCGGACGCCGTGCGACCGACAGATGACAGCAGGAGATGCAAATGCGGATAGTTGTTCACGGCCAGCAGGCATTCGGACGGGCGGTCCTGGAGCGGCTGCTGGAGCGGGGCGAGAATGTGGTTGCGGTCTGCTGCGCCCCCACCAAGGAAGGCAAGCCCGAAGACCCGCTGGCGGAACTTGCCCGCGAAAAGGGTCTGCCGGTACACCAGCCTGCATCGTGGAAAACCCCCGAGGCGCTGGAGCTGATGCAGTCGTTCGACTCGGACGTGTGCATCATGGCTTATGTGCTGCTGTTCGTGCCCGAAGCGGTGCGCGATGCCCCGCGATACGGCACATTCCAGTACCACCCGTCGCTGCTGCCCGAACATCGCGGCCCCAGCTCGATCAACTGGCCCATCGCCATGGGCAAGACCCGCACCGGCCTCACGATCTTCTGGCCCGATGATGGTCTGGACGAAGGTCCGATTCTGCTGCAGAAAACCTGCGAAATCGGTCCGGACGAGACCATTGGCGATGTGTATTTCAAGAAGCTCTTCCCGATGGGTGTCGATGCGATGATGGAATCGCTTGACCTGGTCAAGGCGGGTGTGATCCTCAAGCATGATCAACGGCTTGAAGACGGTTCTTATGAAAGCTGGTTCAAGAAGGGTATTGCCCAGATCGAATGGTCCAAGCCTGTGGCCGAGGTCTACAACACCATCCGCGCGGCCAACCCCGCACCCGGTGCCTGGACCACCCTTGGCGGCGAGGAGATTTCGGTCTTCGACAGCGCCCGCGAAGACGGTGACGGCACCCCTGGCACAGTGGTTTCGGTTTCGGATGCAGGGGTCCTGGTTCAGGGCAATGGCGGTCGCATCCTGATCAAGCGCGTGCGGCCCAAGGGCGGCGCGAAGCAGCCGGCGGCGGAATGGGCCGGATCGGCGGGTGTGACCGAAGGTACGGCGCTCGGCACCTGAGCGGATATGCCGGGCGCGCGCGGACTTTTCATTGCGCGCCCCGGACACGAATTCATCGGCCACGGTCCCGGACGGGGACAGTTGGCCGGAAACACACTGGACACCAAGGGAGGGGCCCATGTCCGAGCACAAAACAGACATCGAGATTGCGCGCGCAGCAAACAAGAAGAAGATTCAAGAGGTTGGCGCAAAGCTGGGGATTGATTCCGATCATCTTCTGCCCTTTGGCCATGACAAGGCGAAGATATCTGCGGAGTACATCGCCTCGGTCAAGGACCGCCCGGACGGCAAGCTGATCCTGGTAACGGCGATCAACCCGACCCCTGCAGGCGAGGGCAAGACCACCACAACCGTGGGTCTGGGCGATGGCCTGAATGCGATCGGCAAGAAAGCCGCGGTCTGCATCCGGGAGGCAAGCCTTGGCCCGTGCTTCGGCATGAAGGGCGGCGCAGCAGGTGGCGGGTATGCACAGGTGGTACCGATGGAGGACATGAACCTCCATTTCACCGGCGACTTCCACGCCATCACCAGCGCGCACAACCTTCTGGCGGCGATGCTGGACAACCACATCTACTGGGGCAACGCGCTGGAAATCGATATCCGACGCATCGCGTTCCGGCGGGTAATGGACATGAACGATCGCGCCCTGCGCCAGATCGTTTGTAACCTGGGTGGCGTGGCCAACGGCTTCCCGCGCGAAGCAGGCTTCGACATCACGGTTGCGTCCGAAGTCATGGCAATCCTGTGCCTGGCCGTCGACATGACCGACCTTGAGCGTCGCCTTGGCGACATCATCGTGGGCTATCGCCGCGACCGCTCGCCTGTCTTTGCGCGCGATCTGAAAGCCGATGGCGCCATGGCGGTGCTGTTGAAGGACGCCATGCAGCCCAACCTCGTGCAGACGCTGGAAAACAACCCCGCCTTTGTCCACGGCGGTCCGTTCGCTAACATCGCTCACGGCTGTAACTCGGTCGTGGCGACGCAGACGGCGCTGAAACTGGCCGACTATGTGGTCACCGAAGCGGGCTTCGGTGCCGACCTGGGCGCGGAGAAGTTCTTCGACATCAAGTGCCGCAAGGCGGGGCTGAAACCGTCGGCGGCGGTCATCGTCGCCACGGTGCGCGCGATGAAGATGAACGGCGGCGTGGCCAAGGCTGACCTTGGTTCGGAAAATGTCAGCGCGGTCGAGAAAGGCTGCGCAAACCTTGGCCGTCACATCGAGAATGTGAAATCCTTCGGGGTGCCTGTGATTGTGGCGATCAACCATTTCGTCACGGACACCGAGGCCGAAGTTACCGCCCTGCAGGAGTATGTGAAGGGCCAGGGCACTGAAGCCGTGCTGTGCAAGCATTGGGCAAAGGGCTCGGCCGGGATCACCGAACTGGCTGAGAAGGTAGCGGCAATGGCCGATAGCGGTACCGCCGATTTCGCACCGCTCTACCCCGACGAGATGCCGCTGTTCGAGAAGATCGAAACCATCGCCAAGAAGATCTATCGCGCCTCAGAGGTGATCGCGGACAAGAAAATCCGCGACCAACTGAAGGAATGGGAAGCGCAGGGCTATGGCAATCTGCCGGTCTGCATGGCAAAGACGCAGTACAGCTTTACCACCGATCCCAACCGTCGCGGTGCCCCCGATGGCCATACCCTGCCGGTGCGCGAAGTGCGCCTCTCGGCCGGAGCGGGCTTCATCGTCGTCATCTGCGGCGAGATCATGACCATGCCGGGCCTGCCGCGCGCTCCGTCCGCCGAGGTGATCCGGATCAACGACGAAGGCCTCATCGAGGGGTTGTTCTGAGGCTGGCGGTGCGGCTGCGCCGGATTGTGATTTGCCTGCGGGTTGATGCAGGGTAACTTTTCTGCAAAATCGGTCAGGTTGGCGCAATCTTCTGTCGCAGTGCCTGTATGCGAACCGAAAGATCCTCGCCCGTGATGCGGGCGAGGAACATGGGAGGGGCGCCGGGGCATCCCGGAGTTCGAGGGAGGAATATTACGGTATGGCACTGAAAAGCATACTTGCGGCCTATTCCGGTGATGCGGAAGGGTCCAAAGGCCTGGCGCTGGCACTTGTTCTGGCACGAGCGCACGACGCGCACCTGACCGGTGTGGTCTGGCGCGGCCCGTCGCCGGTCGAAAGCCGGTTTCGTGGGTACATGACCAAGGACGTGCTGGACATGCTGTCGCGGCGCGAAGCCGAGGCCGCCACCGAGATCCGCGCGGGCTTCGACACCCGTGTCGCGGCCGAGCCCGGCGGCATTGCTGCCAGTTTTATCGACCTGGAGAATACCTCCGAGTTCAGCCTGTCGAAATGCGCTCAGACGTATGACCTGGTTGTGATGGGCAGCCGCGCCGCTGCTGTCGGCCGTGAGCACATGGCCGCGCGACCGGACGTGGTTGCCCTGCGCTCGGGCCGCCCGGTGATCCTGACGCCGCACGAATACACGCCCCGGAACCTTGGGTCCAAGGTTGTCTTCGCCTGGGATGGAAAACGCGCTGCGGCCCGTGCCATCGGTGACGCGATCACCTTCCTGGCCCCTGGCGCCGACGTAACCGTGCTGAGCGTCGGCACGGCGCCGAACGGGAATGTCGGCGATGACATGGTCGGCATGTTGCGCCGCCATGGCATGAACGCAAAGGCGCTGGTGCGCGCAGCCGGTGCGGACGGCGTGTCGCAGACGCTACTGGATGTCTGTAAGGACCTCGGCGCCGACATGATGGTGATGGGCGCCTACGAGCATAGTAAGTTCCGTGAGGATATCCTTGGCGGAGTTACGCAAGACATTCTGGAGCGGGCGCATCTGCCCGTTCTGATGTCACACTGATGTGTTTCTGCCTGGTCTGCAGGCATCTTGTCTGCAGCACTTTCCGGGCAGCGTGAAAAGCGAACGGACGGCAACAAGGAGGTTGTCAGGGGGCGAATTACAATACATTATACCAGACACCAGGCCATGTTCAGTGAGGAGACTTTGTGTTTCGTGGTTTGGCTGGGGGTGATTGTGATGA
>SKKS01000488.1 GCA_007123625.1 Paracoccaceae bacterium | reverse complement strand
CGGTCGGGGAATGGATGGTCGACGCCAGCGCGGGCAAGACAGAGCGGATCACCTTCATCCGCGACCTGCTCGGCTTGCCGGATGGCTCGATCGACCACGTCCGCTACCAGTTGCTCCACCGCACCGCCGCCGCCGTTCTCGAAGCAGCACGTTTCAAGACAGACCGCGCCGCGATGATCGTCCAGTCCTTTTCCCAAGAGCACCGCTGGTTCGAGGATTTCGTAGCCTTTACCATGCTGCTGGGACTCGAAGCTAACCGTGGAACACCGCTGCGGCATATCCTGCCTTCCGGCAAAGCGCTCGACCTTGGCTGGGCGGTTGGGTCAGCCGACTTCCTCTAAGCCTCCGATCATTCGAAATCCACGACTCCCCGCATACCGCCGAGGGTGCGATTTCGCGCGCCAGGACGCGAACGTCTCACGAACAAAAAAGTCCCACTTTTGCCCAAGCGCGAAAACGGTGGGACGATTTTGCCCCACAACCCATTGATATCATTCACACTTGGAGGTGCGTTGGTGCCCGGGGGCGGAATCGAACCACCGACACGAGGATTTTCAATCCACTGCTCTACCCCTGAGCTACCCGGGCACGGGAACGCGATTTGCGTTGGGTGCGCGTGTCTTATGCGAGCGGACAGCCACTGTCCAGAGGGCGCGCACTGAAAAAAACAAGGCCGCGCAGATCGCCCCGCATCAATGCAGCCGGGGCGTTCCGGACGGGTCCGTTTCATCCTCGATCGCGTTCTCCAGCGGCTCGATAGCCGGTCCGGGGATCGCGTAATCGCCGCGCAGCCAGCGCGCCAGATCGACATCGGCGCACCGGCGCGAGCAGAAGGGCACGAGTCGATCCACAGCCGGTTTGCCACAAACCCGGCAACTCATGCTTCTGCCCCTTTCAGCGCCGCGCGCAGGGGGATCGAATCGCGCCGACGCTGCAGTTCGAAGTTGCCCAGCGGCGTCCATCCCGCCAGGGAAACCGCAGGGCCGTCGCGCCGGAACGCGCCGCGTAACACCTGGTCCAGCGTCGCGCGGTCCTTGTGCGCCACGGGTGCGAAATCGACGATCACCTGTCCACCCAGACCGCGCAGCCGCAACTGCCGGGGCAATTCGCGGGCGGCGGCGACGCTGGCCTTGAGCCCGGCGGCAGGCGCGCCTTCGGCGGTGTTCACATCCACAGCCACGAACGCATGGGTCGGTTCGATCACCATCGACGCCCCACCCGGCAACGCAACGCTGGCCGCCAGAAGGGCGTCGATCGCCTCGGGCACAGCATGAGCCGCAAGGGCGTCAGGGCCCTCGGCCACCTCATCCGGGGCGGGGGTTGTCCAGTCGCGCCAGGCGCTTTCGTGCGGGCCGGAAGCATCAAGCAGCAACTCGGGTGGGCCGTCCATGTCGGCGGCGATCGCCTCGGCCAGGGTGCGCAGAGGCTTCAGGTCTTCGGACACCCCAGCGCCGTCCACCCCTTCGGCACCCGAGCGCAGGATCAGGCCCAGCGCAGGGTCGGCACCCGCCATGACCTCGGCGCCCAGCGCCTCGAGCCGCGCTGCCTCGGACGTATCGCGCACCTGCCGCGAGACATTGATGCCCGGCGCCCCCGGCGTGACGATCCCGTACCGGCCCTTGATGGTCAGGCGCGGGGTGACCGGCACCGCTTTGCCCGGTTCGGCAACGCCTGTGACCTGTACCAGCAGCATCTGGCCCGGGCGCAGGCCCTTGCTCTGGCGCAGAAAACCGCTCTGCCCGCCGGGCAGGTCCAGGAATACCCCCCCCATGCCCTTGATCTGCCGCCCAACCCGCGCGCGCAGGATCGCACCGGGGGCAAGCGCACCCTCCGGCAGTGCAACCAGCAGGTCCTCCAGCCGCCCGTCAATCATCCGCGCGGCCACTTCCTGCCCACGCAGATGCCCCAGAACAACGACAACGCCCTTCATGCCTCGACCACCCCCAGCGTCACACCTGCCGCGCGCAGCACCTGCGCCGTCTCAGCAGCCGGAAGCCCCATGACCCCGGTAAAGGATCCCGAAATCCACGGGATGAACGCGCCCGCGCGGCCCTGGATCGCATATCCCCCGGCCTTGCCCTGCCATTCGCCGCAATCCAGGTAGTCATTCACTTCGAGGTCCGAAAGCCGTTTCATCCGCACTGCAGTCACCACGCAACGCGACCAGCTTTCCGCGCCGCGACGTGCGGCAATGGCGGTGATGACCGAATGCCTGCGCCCCGAAAGCATGTACAGGAATTGCGCCGCCTCGCCCGCATCGCGCGGCTTGCCCAGAATGCGCCGACCCAGCGCGACCGTGGTGTCGGCGGTCAGCACCAACTCATCAGGGCCAGAGGCGATCGCGGCCAACTTCCCGGTGGCCATGCGCAGGCAGTATGCGCGCGGCAATTCGCCCGGGTGCGGGGTTTCGTCGATATCCGCGGGGCGCGTTTCATCGATGCGCGCGCCGATCTGCGCCAGTATCTGGCTGCGGCGCGGACTGGCCGAGCCGAGGATCAGGCGCATCACTTGAAACGATAGTTGATCCGGCCCTTGGTCAGATCATAAGGGGTCATTTCCACCTGAACGCGGTCGCCTGCAAGAACACGGATGCGGTTCTTGCGCATCTTGCCTGCCGTATGTGCGATGATCTCATGGCCGTTTTCCAGCTCGACCCGAAACGTCGCATTGGGCAGGAGTTCCTTCACGACGCCTGGAAATTCGAGCAGTTCTTCCTTGGCCATGGTTACTCCGTCCGTAAATCACCCACCAGAGCGCGGGATGGGCAGTAAATGCGCCCGAACGCCGGGTTTTTCAAGCGTTATGTCGTCCTCCGGTCCGGTTTACCGGGGTTTTCAGCCGCGCGAGCTGCTCGGCCCAGTGCGCATGGTTCAGCACGCCACCGTCGCGGCGCACCTCGGCGATGGCATCAAGCGACACATCGGCCACCGCCCAGCCGGGGATGTTGAGCCGCGTCTGCGTCAGAATACCGTCTTCGGGCCAGCCGCGGTCCGGGGGGCCATAGATTGCCGCGGCGCCGACATTCATGTCCACCGCCGGGCACCAAGGGGCCGGGCCGATAATGGGCGAATGGACCACAACGCACTGATTTTCCAGCGCCCGCGCCATGGAGCCCACGCGCACCCGCGTATACCCTGCAAAGGTTTCGGTGGCGCTGGGTGCCAGCAGGATCTGCGCACCTGCATCGACCAGCGCCCGCACCAGAAGCGGAAATTCGCTGTCATAGCAGATGATCACGCCGATCGCACCCAAGGGGGTATCGAACACCGTCAAGCCGGAGCCGGGCGCCACGTCCCATTCCTCGCGTTCGAAGCGGGTCATGATCTGCTTGTCCTGATGACCAATCACGCCTGCGGGACCATAAAGCACCGCGCGATTCACCGGACGGCCCGGACCGTCGAAGAACGGACCGCTGGGGCCAAGGATGTGCACGCCATATTGCGCCGCAAGGCGCGAAAACAGCGCATCCACCATAGGCCAGTGCCGCGCGACTTCGTGCAGGCCAGCTTCGAGGTCCGCCGCAACGCCGGCGCCACCCAGGCTGGACAGCTCCATGGCGCCGTATTCGGGAAACACCAGAAGCTCTGCCCCCTGCCCCGCGGCATCGGCCACCCATGCGGTGATCTTGGCGACATAGGCGGCTTCGTCAGCGAAGAAATCCAGTGGATAGGCGGCAGCGGCGATTCTCATAGTTCTCTCATCCAGAATTGGAGGGGTTTGTGGGTTTCGCTGTCCTCGCAGATATCCTTCCAGCCGAATTCCGCAACCACTCCGGGCAAAGGATGATACCCACGTGCTGTCCAGAATGCATCAAGCGGGCGATATCCGGCAGGGCGGGCGGGGTGGTCCTGCGGGCGCGCAACTGCGCAAAACGCGACATATCGGGCACCCAGTTCGCGGGCATGTGCCTCGCGCATGTCAAAAAACCGATGCCCCGCCCCCTGCCCCCGGTATTCGGGCAACAGCACCGATTCCGCGCAATAGAAGATATCCGACAAATCATGCCCTGTGCCATCAAAGGCTGCGGCGAAGTCGTCGGCATGGTCGGTCATGGGGGTTCCCGTGGCCGCGCCCACCAGCCGAGCCCCGTCGAAAGCCGCCGCAACAATCGCGCGCGGGTTGTCGCGATACGCGCCCAGATAGCGGCGCTCATACTCCGGATCGCCGTCATAAAGGTACGGCCAGTCCCGGAAAACGGCGATCCGCAGCGCCGCCAGATCATCCAGCAGCGGGGCGGCCTTGGGGCCGACCAGAGGCTGGAATTGCAAGGTCACTGCGACACCTGTGCGATCCAATCCTCCAGGTTGTAATAGGTGGTCACGCGCGTGATCCGGCCATCCTTCAGCGCAAAGAACGACCCTGCAGGCAGGACATAGCGCTGGCCCCGTGCTTCGGGCAGGCCCGGATCGGTTTGCAGGTATTCTCCATGCACGGTGAATTCGGCCGCCGCACGGGTGCCGTCGTCATTCACGAAGATCACCATGTCGCGCAGTTCCTCGCGGTAGCTGACGCCCATATGCGCGCAGAATTCGGCGAAGGCCGCGCGCCCGTGGCGCACCGCACCCTGGTTGACGTGGTGTTCCACGTCATCGCTGACCAGCGCCAGCATGCCGTCCCCGTCGCCGGCATTGAAGGCGGCGAAGTAGCGTTCAATGATGTCTCGACTCATGCGTCCTCCATCGGCGGGCCGAAGCGCGCCAGCATGCGTTGATGGATCTGGTCCCTGGTCTGGCGATAGGCGGCCAGCTTGGCCTCGCGTCCCTCGCCCAGTCCCGTGGGGTCCATGATCGGCCAGTATTCCACGTCGATATGCGCATAGCGCGTCAGTTCAAGTGCCAGCCGCTGGCTTGCGGGCGACAGCGCAATGATCAGGTCAAACCCCGTCAGGTCATCGCCCCATTGCGCCATTTCCTCGAACGAACGCGACCTGTGGCGCGACAGTTCCACGCCCAGCTCCCCGCTGACCGCGACCGAGAAGCCGTCGATCTCGCGGTCGTTGCGCACGCCTGCGGATTGCACATAGGCGCGCTGGCCGTAGAACTTCTTCATCATTCCCTCGGCGATGGGCGAGCGCACGGAGTTGTGGTCGCAGCAAAACAGCACCGACGAGGGAAAACCCTGACCCATTCAGCCCCCGAAATGCAGGACACAGATCAGGGTGAACAGGCGGCGCGCGGTGTCGATATCCATGTCGGCCTTGCCGTCCATCCGCTCCTGCAGGATGCGCGCGCCTTCGTTGTGGATACCGCGCCGGGCCATGTCGATCGCTTCGATCTGGCTGGGCGGCAGCCGCTTGACCGCGTCGAAATAGCTGCCGCAGATCTGGTAGTAGTCCTTGACCACCTGCCGGAACGGGCCGAGGCTGAGTTGGAACTGCACCACACCGGCCCCAGCTTCGGTCGCCACATCGATCACCAGCCGCCGGTCGCGGATCGCCAGCGCCAGCCGGAAGGGCCCGTCAGGCGTGCCCTGACCGTCCCGCGCAGAAAGCGTGAAACTGTTATCCTCGAGCAGGTCGAAGATCGCGACCTTGCGCTCCTGCTCCACCTCGGGCGTGGGCGCTGGAAGGCCGCTGTCATCAATCTCGATATGGCAAATTCGGTTCATGCTGTCTTTCGCCGTTCATACCCCGCGCTCAGTCCGGGGCGACCTCTTCGACCACCACCAGATCACGTTCGGACGCGCCGCGCGCGTGCTCCAGCGCCGCCCTGTAGGTTGGCGAATTGTAGCAGGCGACCGCAGCCTCGACCGACGGGAAGCGTGCCACCACGTTGCGCGGCCGGTCGCGGCCTTCGAGCTGCACATGGCGCCCGGCCCGGGCCAGGAAAACGCCGCCGTGCTCGGCGATCGCCTGCGTGGCCAGCGCGGCATAGCGACCGTATGCGTCGGGGTCGGTCACATGGACATTGGCGATCCACAGCGCGGTTGCGGTCATTGCATTCCTCCGATCACATCTTCGGCGGCCTTGAGCGCCGCATCTGCCCGGGCGATATCGGCGCCGCCCCCCTGCGCCATGTCGGGCCGCCCACCACCGCCCTTGCCGCCCAGCGCCGCAACAGCCGCGCGCACCAGATCGACCGCCGACAGCCGATCGGTCAGGTCCACAGTCACGCCCGCGGCGACCGCCGGTTTCGCGCCCGTGTCCGCGATCAGCACCACCGCGCCCGAGCCCAGCCGCGCCTTCATCTCGTCGATCACGGGCGGCAGTTCCTTGCCCGACACGCCTTTGAGTACCTGCGCGATCAGCTTGATCCCGCCGACCTCGCGCACCTGGGTCGCTTCGCCGCCGCCACCGCCACCGGTGGCCAGTTCCCGGCGCAGTTGCGCAACCTCGTTCTGAAGCGCGCGGCGTTCATCCACCAGCACGCGCAACCGGTCGGAGAGTTCCGCAGGCGGGGTTTTCAGCAGCGCCGCCGCCGCTTCCAGCCGCCTGGTCTGGGTGCGCAAGTAATCCAGCGCCGCCTGCCCGGTCAGCGCCTCGATCCGCCGCACACCGGCGGCCGACGCGCTGTCACCCAGACAGACGAACGCGCCGATGTCGCCGGTGCGCTCCACATGGGTACCGCCGCAAAGCTCCAGCGAATAGGTGGCGCCGTCCGTGCCCTTGCCCGAGTTTGGCAGGGTGCCCATCGACACCACGCGCACCTCGTCGCCGTATTTTTCGCCGAACAGCGCCTGCGCACCGATCTCCTGCGCCTCGGCCGGGGTCATGATCCGGGTGTCCACCGCCGCGTTCTGACGGATGAAAGTGTTGACCTCAGCCTCGACCGTGGTCAGTTCATCGGCGCTCATGCCCTTGGAATGGCTGAAATCAAACCGCAGCCGGTCCGGGGCGTTCAAGGACCCCCTCTGCGCCACATGATCCCCCAGTGCACGGCGCAGCGCTTCGTGCAGCAGATGCGTGGCCGAGTGGTTGGCACGGATCGCGCGGCGGCGGGCGTGGGTCACCTCAAGCTTGACCGGCTGGCCACGGCGCAACGTCCCTTCGGTCACCTTCGCACTGTGAACGAACACGCCCGCAACCTTGAAGGTGTCCAGAACCTCGGCCTCTCCCCCGTCCCAGCGGATGAAGCCGGTATCGCCCACCTGCCCCCCGGATTCGGCATAGAACGGGGTCTGGTTCACCACGACCTGCACCGCGTCCCCGGCGCTGTCGGTTTCGGTGCCGTCGGTTACCAGGGCCAGCACCTCGCCTTCGGCGGTTTCGGTATCATAGCCCAGGAATTCGGTTGTCCCGAAGCGGTCGGCCAGTTCCAGCCAGATCTGCGCATCGGCCGCTTCGCCCGAACCGGACCAGGCCGCGCGCGCCTTGGCTTTCTGCTCGGCCATCGCGGTGTCGAAGCCTTCGACCTCGACCGCGCGGCCCTGTTCGCGCAGCGCATCCTGCGTCAGGTCCAGCGGGAAGCCGAAAGTATCATACAACCGGAACGCCGCCGCGCCCGGCAGCGGCGCGCCTTCGGGCAGATCGGCCAGTTCGGCGTCGAGCAGTTTCAGACCACGGTCCAGGGTCTGGCGGAAGCGGGTTTCCTCCAGCCTCAGGGTTTCCTCGATCAGTGCCCGCGCCCGCACCAGTTCGGTGTAGTGCGAGCCCATCTGCCGCACCAGCGCGGCCACCAGGCGGTGCATCACCGGGTCCTGCGCCCCCAGCATGT
>SKKS01000195.1 GCA_007123625.1 Paracoccaceae bacterium | reverse complement strand
TTTGCCCGCCGCCGGGGAATGGCACCATGACACTGGAACTTGACCGCATCACCATCGCCCGCGACGGCGCGCCACTGGTCAGCTTGTCGGCGCGGATCGAACCGGGGCAGGTGCTGACCCTGATGGGCCCGTCAGGGTGTGGCAAGTCCACGCTTCTGGCAGCCATCATCGGCGCGCTGCCACCCGTCTTTGCGCTGTCGGGGCGGATACAGCTGGAGGGGCGCGACGTGACCGCCCTGCCTACGGAACACCGCCGCATCGGCATCCTGTTTCAGGAAGCAACGCTGTTTCCGCATCTGAGTGTGTCGGGAAACCTCGCCTTCGCGCTGCCGCGCCGCACCCCGGACCGGGGCGCGCGCATCGACAAGGCACTGACCGAGGCCGGGCTTGAAGACTTCGGCCCACGCGATCCAGCCACGCTGTCGGGTGGGCAGCGAGCGCGGGTCGCGCTGATGCGTACACTGCTGGCCGAACCACGCGCGCTGTTGCTGGACGAGCCGTTTTCGGGACTTGATACCGACCGGCGCGCCCGCATCCGTGACTTTGTCTTTCAGCGTGCCCGCGAACGCGGCCTGCCGGTCTTGCTGGTCACCCATGACGCCGAAGATGCTCGCGCCGCAGGCGGCCCGGTCATGGGTGTCGATGGCGCGGAAACAGTGTTGTGAAAGGAAGCAAATCGCTGCGGGTAACACTGGCCGGAGTGGTCCACTTCAGGCTAGTGTTCGCCGCAACTGCAACCGCTCGGACGGAGGCGCGCGCGTGCGTTCTTTGGTGATCGCTGCAACAGGTCTGGCGCTTCTGGCGCTGGCGGGATGGGCGGGCTGGCGCTACCTTGCCGCGCCCCCGTCGCTGGCGCCTGACGCACGCGCTGCCCTATACCGGACCCCCCTGCCCGCACCGCAAGCGGGGATGGAGGTCTTTCACCTTGGCCACAGCCTTGTAGGGCGCGATATGCCTGCGATGGTCGGGCAACTGGCCGCCGCCGCAGGGATCCACGGCCACAGCCACCACAGCCAGCTTGGATGGGGCACCAGCCTGCGCGAACACTGGGATCCGGCGCTGCCCATCAACGGGTTTGAGGTCGAAAACGACCACTCCCGCTTTCGCGATGCGCGTGAAGCGCTTGCCGGAGGCGTGGACGCGCTGATCGTGACCGAGATGATCAAGCTTGCCGACGCCATCCGCTATCATGACAGCGCGCAGCATCTGGCCAACTGGGCGCGGCTGGCCCGCCAGCACAACCCGGAGGCGCGGGTTTACCTCTATGAAACCTGGCATTGGTGGACCATGGACGATGCCTGGCTGGAGCGGCTGGAGCGGGACGCCGTCTCCCAATGGGAAGGCACAATCCTTGCGCAGGCCATGGCGCAAGACGGCGTGGGCACCGTGCATGTCATTCCCGCCGGGCGGGCGATGGGCGCTTTCGTCCGGGAACTGGAGAGGCAGGGCGGGCTGCCCGGCCTGACCGACCGGCGCGGGCTGTTCGGGACAGGCGGCGATGGTGAGGTCGATCAGATCCATCTGGGCGATCTGGGGCACTACTTTGTGGCGCTGGTGCATCTGGCCACGCTTTACCAAACCGACCCGCGCGGGCTTCCCCATGCACTGCTGCGCCACGATGGCACCCCGGCGGATGCGCCCTCGCCCGAGGTCGCGGCCCTGATGCAGGCCGTCGTCTGGGACGTGGTGCGCAGCCTGCCGGTCACCGGCGTTTCACCGACCTGAGCGGAGGAAATGATGCACAAACTCCTGATCGCATTCTGCCTTGTCCTTGCGCTGGTTCCGCGTCCGGGGTCCGCGCAGGACGGCACGGTATCGCCAGCGGCGGCAGGGACCGCACCCTGGCTGGCCATCAATCTGGCCGGTGCCAGCGACTGGAGCGCGCAGGATGCCTTTATCAACAAGATGCACACCGCACGGCGCTGGATCGGGCATATGCCGGGACGCTGGGGCGGGTGGGAGTACGCCGACATCAAGGCCGCCGGCCTGCTGGACGAAAACGGCTGGCCAAACCGGATCCCCCGCGAACTTGAGGGTTTCTCGGCACTGATTCTGACCGACATGCCCGAGAACGCCACCGCAATGGCCGGGAAGTATCACCTGACCTACGAAGGGCGCGGCCGGGTCGAGATTTCAGGCCGGGCGCAGAACGTGATTCCAGGCCGGGGGCGTCAGGCGGGGAACATGACCTTCGACTACACGCCCGGCGAAGGGCTGGTCATGCTGACCATCCGCCAGAGCGACCCCAATGACCCGGTGCGCAACATCACCGTGGTGCACGAGCGCCACCTTGACGCCCATGCACGCGGCGAGCTGTTCAACCCCGACTGGACCCGGCGCATCGAAGGGGTGCGCGCGCTGCGGTTCATGGATTGGGGCAACACCAACGATTCCACCCTGTCGCGTTGGGAGGACCGGCCACAGGTCAATGACTTCTCGTGGGAGAACATCGGCATCCCGCTGGAGATCATGATCCGGCTGGCCAACGAACTGGGCGCCGACCCGTGGTTCACCATTCCCCATCTGGCCGATGACGATTACATCCGTCGCACCGCCGAAGTGGTGCGCGACCAGCTTGACCCCGAACGCCGCGCCCATATCGAACTGTCGAACGAGGTCTGGAACTGGCAATTCCAGCAAGCCCACTGGGCCGAGGAACAGGCCCGCGCCCGCTGGGACGTCGACTACCAGTGGCAGCAATACTATGCCAAGCGCGCGGCCCAGATGGTGATGATCTTCGACGATGTATTCGAGGGCCAGCATGACCGGCTGGTGCGGGTGATTGCGACGCAGGCCGTCTGGCAGGGGCTTGAAAAGCAGTTGAAAGCCGAGTTGTGGCAGGCCGAGGACCCCGCGAACCCGTCGCCACCGGACCTGTTCGATGCCTATGCGATCACCGGGTATTTCAGCGCAGCCCTTGGCCATGACGACAAGGTGGACCATGTGCGCGCATGGCTGGCCGAAGCGTTTGCCCGGGCCGAGGCCGAAGCCGACGCGCAGGACCTGCAAGGCAGCGCGCGCGACGACCACATCGCAACGCATCGCTTCGATCACGCGGTCGAACTTGCCGCGCAGGAGCTTTGGGACGGATCGGTCACCGGCAACCCGTCGAACACGCTGCAACAGGAAATCGAGGTCACTTTCCCCTATCACGCCGAGATCGCACAGCGCTGGGGACTGGATCTGATCATGTACGAAGGCGGCTCGCATGTGGTGGGGCTTTGGCCGCATGTCGAGGACGAAGAACTGACCGAATTCTTTATCCACCTGAACTACACCCCGGAAATGGGCGCGCTCTATGAGCGCCTGCTGGCGGGCTGGTACGCCGCCGGGGGCACTCTGTTCAACGCGTTCTTCGATGTCGGCAAGCCGGTGCGTTATGGCAGCTGGGGTCACCTGCGGCACAACGCCGACCACAACCCGCGCTGGGAAGCGCTGGTAACCTTCGATCCCGCGACGGTGCGCCCGTGAATGCGGCGCTGAGCATCATCATTCCAGCAGCGAACGAATCCGCATGGGTTGGTGCCTGCCTGAGCGCGCTGGCCGCCTCGGACCCGGCACCGCCCGGCCCGGTGCAGGTGATCGTGGTTGCCAACGGATGCACCGACGACACCGCCGCGCAGGCGCGGGCCGCAGGCGCCGTGCTTGCGGATCGTGGCTGGCAAGTCGAGGTGCTGGAGCTGGAGCGCGGCAGCAAGCCCGGCGCCCTGAACGCGGGCGACCGGGCCGCAGTGCACGCCGCGCGGGCCTATCTGGATGCCGATGTGACGGTCAGCCCGCCCCTTCTGGCGCAGGTGATGGCCGCGCTGGCGCAGGACATACCCTGCTATGTGGGTGCCAGCCCGCGAATCACCCCGGCGCAAAGCGCGGTCACCCGCGCCTATGCGCGCTTCTGGGCGCAGGTGCCGTTCAACCGCGCGGCTGCACCGGGCTATGGCCTGTTCGCAGTGAATGCCGCTGGCCGGGCGCGCTGGGGCGACTGGCCGGACATCATCTCGGATGACACATTCGCGCGCCTGCACTTCGCGCCTACTGAGCGCGTGCAGGTGCCTGCTCCCTACGACTGGCCCCTGCCCGAAGGCTTCGCGCGGCTGGTCCGTGTGCGCGCGCGCCAGAACCGGGGCGTGGCGGAAATCGCCCAGCGCTTCCCGGCGTTGCTGGTCAACGACAAAAAGTCGCCCGCAGCGCTGGCTGCCATGATCGGCGCCGCGCCATTGGGATTTCTGGTCTATGGTGCGGTTGCGATGGCGGTCCGGATGGGCGCGGGCGGCGGAGGCTGGACGCGCGGCCGCTGACCGATCCGACCGTTTCGCTGCGAAACCTGCATTGTTCACTCGATTTCTATGAAACTTTATCTGGCATTGCGCTAATGTCGCTTTGACACCCTGCAAAACGGGCACCGTCATCTGGCGGACCCGCGAACTAGCCTCGGAGGACTGATGTTCGACAGTGACATCGACCCCGCGCGCGCACCCGAAGCGTGGGATCCGGCGGAATTGCGCTGGAGTGACGATGATTGCGACCCCGCGCTGCCAGAACCACGGCGCGGGCTGATTCTGCGGCCGTGGCGGGCGCAGGATCTGGACCGGTTTGTAGCGCTTCTGGATGACCCGGAAGTGTGGAAATACCTGCCCGAGAATTATCCCGACCCGCTGGACAAGCCGATGGCGGCAGAGCTGATCGCCCTGTCCAACGCCGCCGGGCACCATGTCGTGCGCGCGGTGGTGCTGGACGGCCTGCCCGTGGGACAGGTGCGGCTGTCATTTCGGCCCGGCGACAACCAGCGCCGACGGGCCGAAATCGGGTATTGGCTGGGCCGCCCGCATTGGGGCCAACGCCTGGCCGGCGACATGGTCACGCGGTTTTCGGCGCAGTGCTTCGCCATGATCCCCGGTCTGGAGCAACAGTTCGCGCGGATTCACAAGGCGAACACGCCCTCGCGGCGGGTGCTGGAACGCGGGGGGTTCCGGTTCGAAGGGCCCTGCGCCGACCACGAACAGTTCGACATCCTTGTGCGCGACCGCAGCCCCGTGTCCTGAGGCAACGCCTTCGCACCAGACATGAAAAAGGGCGCACCCGACCGGGTGCGCCGCATCTGCGTTCACGCTTCGGAAGTCACGCGGCCTCGGGGCGGCCTTCGACCAGCGTGTGCTTGTCCGCGCTGCGCGCGATTTCAATCCGGCGGGGCTTCAGTGCCTCGGGGATCTCGCGCACCAGATCGATGTGCAGCATGCCATCGGCATGGGTCGCGCCCGTTACCTTGACATGATCGGCCAGGTGAAAACGCCGCTCAAACGCGCGGGTGGCGATACCGCGATGCAGGAAGGTGCGGCCATCATCGCCGTCTTCGCGCCGGGCACTGACCAGAAGCGCGCTTTCCTTGACCTCGATGCTCAGGTCATCGGCGCTGAACCCGGCCACGGCGATCGAGATCCGATAGGCGTTCTCGTCTACCTTCTCGATGTTGTAGGGCGGATAGGTGGGCGCCTGTACGTCGCTGGCCATGACGCGGTCCAGCATGTCGGCCATCCGGTCGAATCCGACGGTGGCACGGTAAAGTTGGGTGGGATCGAATGCTCGCATGGTCATCCTCCTTGGAAGCGATGGTGATGCGACCCTCCGGTATGGACGGGCCTTTCTGAGCTGCCGGACCCGCAAGCGCGGCGTCCGGCAGCTCAGATGTGGGTAAGCGGCCCGCTGGTTTCAAGACCTTCAGAAACGACTGATCCGAACGGATTATCCCCGTGCCAGATAGGGCATTCTGGCCGCCATCACGGTCAGGAACGGAATGTTCACATGCGTGGGCAGACTGGCCATATGCACCACCGCGTCGGTGACGTGGGCGACCTCCATCATCGGTTCGGGACGGATGGAGCCATCGGCCTGCGGCACGCCATGGGCGATGCGTTCGGCCAGTTCGGTGCGCGCGTTCCCGATGTCGATCTGCCCGCAGGTGATATCGAACGCGCGCCCATCCAGTTCCAGCGCCTTCGTCAGGCCAGTAATCGCATGCTTCGTGCTGGTATAGGCCACCGATCCGGGGCGCGGCGCGTGGGCGGATACCGATCCGTTGTTGATGATCCGCCCGCCGATGGGACTTTGCCGCCGCATCCGGGCAAAGGCCGCGCGGGCGCACAGGAACATGCCGGTCAGGTTCACTTCGACCGCGGCGCGCCAGTCGGGGGGGGAAAGCTCATCGATCAAGGCGCCCTTCGGCATCAGCCCGGCGTTGTTGAACAGCACGTCGATACGCCCGAACCGTTCGGTGGTTGCGTCGAAGGCGGACTCGACCCGTGCTTCGTCCGTCACGTCGCAGGGCAGTGCCAGGGCATTGGGCGCCTCGCCCGCGAGCGCCTCCAACGCCTCGGCCCTGCGCGCGACCATCGCCACGTTCCAGTTCAGGGCGATAAAGCGCTCCGCGCAGTCGCGACCGATCCCGGCGCTTGCGCCGGTAATGAGAATGGTGCGGGTCATGTCAGAATGCCTTGAATGTCATGGTGGTCAGCGTGCGGCTGATCCCCGGTACGTCGAACAGCCGTTCGGTCAGATAATGCCCGACATCGGCATCATCGGGAACATAGACCTTGGCAATCAGATCGTATTCGCCGCTGGTCGAGTACATTTCCGAGACCACCTCGCGGTCCCAGATGGCATCGGCCACCGCATAGGTCTTGCCGGGGTGACAACGGAACTGGACGAAGACACAACGCATGATGGCTCCAGGGTTGGGGCAGGTTGGAATTCGCCCTAGGATAGGCCCGCCGCGCGCGCCATGCCAGTGCAAAGCGCAGTCATTCGACAGGTGCGGCCAGTTCCAGCGGTGCCGCGGGCAGGTCCAGATCGTCGGTGCCCAACGTCCCTTGCGGGCGGCGCAGCCGGTTGCGGACCACCCAGTGCAGGCGGTGTTCAGCGCGGGTGATCGCGACATAGGCCAACCGCTTCCACAGCGGAATGCCCGCCTCCGTGCGTCCGGCGCGGGCGGCGGCCCAGAGGTCAGGGGCAAAGACCTGAACATCGGGCCATTGGGACCCTTGCGCCTTGTGGATCGTCACCGCTGCCCCGTGCAGGAACGCCGCCCCCATGTTTGCGGCGAACGGGATGAAGGGTTCTTCGTCTTCGGTGCGTTCGATCTTGACGATCGAGGCCACCGAAATCTGCGGATCTTCCAGCCCGACCAGATGCAGCCGCGAAAACCCGGGCTTGCGCCCCGGCCCCAGATAGATCGCCTGCGCTCCCTTGATGAGGCCGCGCGCCTCAAGGTCCAGCCGTTTCTTGCGGTGTTTCAGCGGCAGTTCCAGCCCGTCGCAGATCAGCGGCTCGCCCGGCAGGAGCGCGTCCAGCGGGGCGCCATGCGCGGCGCGAAAGGCATGGATCAGCCGGATGCGCGTGGCGTTGCGCCAGACCAGCACCGGCGACCGCGCCATCAGGTCGGCATCGACCGCCTGCGCCAGGATGACACGCGAATCGCGCGCGGCGGCGTTTTCGACCATGCGCTCGAAGGTTTCAAATTCCATTTCAGGGTCGCCCAGCGCATGGGCCAGATCAAGGATCGGATTGCCCTCGGCCTGGCGGTGGATACGGCTGAGCTCCAGCCGTTGCCGCGCCGGCAGGCTGTCGAACACCATCTCGCCCGACTGCCCCACCGGCGCCAGTTGCGCCGGATCGCCAA
>SKKS01000362.1 GCA_007123625.1 Paracoccaceae bacterium | reverse complement strand
TGGGTGGGTGGGCGACGTGCCGGGCACTGTCCGGCGCGCGTCTACAGGCCACCCAGTTCGCAGATGACCTGCCATTCGGCCTCGGTCACCGGCTGGACCGAAAGGCGGGTGTTGTTGACCAGCACCATGTCGGCCAGTCGCGGATCGGCCTTGCATGTCTCCAGCGTCACGGATTTCGGCAGCGGGTCCAGCGCGCGCACATCCACGCATTCCCAGCGCGTATCGTCGGTGGTGCTGTCAGGGTGCGCTGCCGCAATGACCTCGCAGATGCCCACCACCGCCTTTTCGCTACGCGAGTGGTAGAAGAACGCCTTCTCGCCCACCTCCATCGCGCGCATGTTGTTGCGTGCCTGATAGTTGCGCACGCCGTCCCATTCCTCGCCCGCGTCGCCCCGGGCCACCAGATCATCCCAGGAAAACACGTCCGGCTCCGTTTTCATCAGCCAGAACGCCATCAGCCAATCACCCTCTTCCACTGCTCGACGGTGACGCTTTCAAAAAGCCCGGCCTGAAAATACGGATCGCTGCTGCCCCAGGCGCGCGCCGCGTCCATGTCCGCGACCTCGAGAATCACGAGCGAGCCGCACATGTCCCCGTCCGCATCAAGCAACGGCCCGGCCTGCTGGACCACGCCGGTATCGGCGATATAGGACAGATGCGCCGCGCGCGTGGCCTGCCGCAGGTGCAGGTGGCCCGGCTTGTCGCGGCACAGCATCATGAAAAGCGGCATGTCATTCCTCCTTCAGCGGGCGCGCGAACACCGCCTCGCGCGCCTGGTCAATGGTAAGCTTTCCGTCGAGCACGGCGGCAATCATTGCTGTCAGCGGCATGTCGATCCCTTCCTGGGTAGCCGTCCTGGCCAACGCACGGGCGGTGGCAACGCCTTCGACAGTTGTGCCGGCATCGAACGGGTTGCCCGCACCAAGCGCCAGCCCGAAGCGATAATTACGCGATTTCTCCGAAGTGCAGGTCAGCACAAGATCGCCCAGCCCCGACAGCCCGGCCAGCGTTTCCGCCCGGGCGCCCCGCACGGCGGCAAAGCGCAGCATCTCGGCATAGCCGCGCGCCATGATCGCCGCGCGCGCCGAATCGCCCAAGCCTGCGCCGATGCAGATCCCGGCGGCAATCGCGATGACATTCTTGAGCGCGCCGCCCAGTTCCGCCCCCGCCACGTCGGTGGTCCGGTACAGCCGCAGCGCCGGGGCCGACAGCGCGTGCTGCAGCGCCTCGCCCGCCGCATCGTCGGCGCAGGCCAGCGTCAGCGCCGTGGGCAATCCCTGCCCGATATCGGCGGCAAAGCTGGGGCCGGTCAGCACGCCCACCGTGGCCTCGGGCAAGGCATCGGCAAGCACCCGCGCCGGACCGCGCCCAGTGGCCAGATCCACGCCCTTGGAGCACGCGATCAACGCCCGGCCACGCAGCATCTCGCGCCGGTCGGCGACGAATTGCGCCAGCGTCTGCATGGGCATCGCCAGCAACATCACTGGCGCCAGCGCGTCCCCCAGTTCCGAGGTCACGATGACCGAATCGCGCAGCCGCACCCCGGGCAGCCGACGCGCGTTCTCGCGCGTATTGCGCATCGCCTCGGCCGCTTCGGGGTCGCGCGCCCAAAGGGTCACCACCCGGTCCGACAGCGCACAGGCGAGCGCCGTGCCAAACGCCCCTGCCCCCAACACCGAAACCGGCCCCGAAACGTCACTCATGCCTTCGCCCCCTTGCGACCCGCGCCGATCAGGGCGGGGCTGTGTGTGTCCAGTGGCCAGCGCGGGCGCGCAACGAAATCATCCGCCACCGGCAACCCGGCGCGCAGATGCTCGATTCCCGCCCAGGCGATCATGGCCGCATTGTCGGTGCACAGCGCCAGCGGCGGCGCGACGAAACGCGCGCCCGTGTCGTGCGCCACCGCCTCCAGCGCGGCGCGCAGCACCCGGTTCGCCGCAACACCCCCCGCCACGGCAAGAACCGGATCGCGCGGCGCCAGCGCCATATACTCGACCAGCGCGCGCCGGGCCTTTTGCGCCAGCACATCGGTCACGGCGCCCTGAAACCCGGCACAAAGGTCGGCGCGGTCGGACCGTCGCAATCCACCATGCGCAGCCACCAACCCGTCACGGGCGCGCAGCACGGCGGTTTTCAAGCCCGAGAACGACAGATCGCACCCGGGCCGGTCCAGCAACGGGCGCGGCAGGGCAAAGCGTACCGGATCGCCGGTTGCGGCCTCGGCCTCGACCGCCGGGCCGCCGGGCTGGGCCAGCCCCAGCAAACGCGCCACCTTGTCGAATGCCTCGCCCGGGGCATCGTCGATGGTGCCGCCAAGGCGGGTATAGGCATCAACCCCGGACACCAGCAGGAATTGACAGTGCCCGCCGGAAACCAGAAGCAACAGGTACGGAAATCCCAGCCCGTCGGTCAGCCGTGGCGTCAGCGCGTGCCCGGCCAGGTGGTTCATGCCCAGCAGCGGCAGCCCCGTTGCCGCCGCCAGCCCGCGCGCCAGCATGACCCCGGCCAGCACCCCGCCGATCAGCCCAGGACCGGCGGTGACCGCGATCGCGTCCAGATCCGCGAGCGCGAGCCCGGCCGTGTCCAGCGCGGCCTCGACTGCCAGATCCAGCTTCTCGGCGTGGGCGCGAGCCGCAATTTCAGGCACCACGCCGCCGAACGCTGCGTGCAGCGTGCCCTGGTCCATCACCACATTCGACAAGATCGCCGCACCATCGCCACCGTGGCGCACAACCGCAGCGGCGGTGTCGTCACAACTGCTTTCGATACCGAGCACTGTCAATGACCCCGGCAAAGGTAAAGTCGGTCGGGCGGGCTTTGTCGCGTTCATGGCGGGGCGGGTCCGGTTGCGAAGGGCGCGCTTCCCAGCTACCACCGGGCGCGCGGCCAGACAATGCCGCCCATATCTTGACGTAATTCGCCGGGGCCGTCATGACCGCCATGCCGCATCTGCTCCTGACGCGCCCGCAGCCACAGGCGGAGCGGTTCGCAGCCACCCTGCGCGCAGAGTTTCCCGACCTGCCCGTGACCATCGCCCCGCTGATGCGGATCGCGCTGAGCCCGCCTGGCCCCGATATTTCCGACGGCATCACCGGATTGATCTTCACCTCGGAAAACGGCGTGGCCGGGTTTGTCGCCGGGTGTTCGCGCCGCGATCTGCCGGTCTGGTGCGTTGGCCCCCGGACCGCGCAGGCCGCGTCCCGGGCAGGCTTCGGCAAAGTCCATATCGCGGGTGGTGATGCCCGCGCGTTGCTCGACAAACTGCTGCGCGCCCGCCCGCAAGGGCCCCTTCTGCATCTGCGCGGCACCCATGCGGCAGCCGACATTGCACACGCGCTGCGCGCGGCGGAGATTCCGGCGCAGGACTGTGTTGTCTACGATCAGGTTGCGGCGAATCTGTCACCTCCTGCGCTGGCGGTGCTGGCGAAGCCGGGCGCGGTGATTGTGCCGCTGTTTTCGCCCCGCTCGGCGCGGCTCTTCGTCGCGAGTGTCGGAGCGCACCACCTGCATGCCCGCTTGCACGTCGTGGCAATCAGCGCTGCCGCCGCACAACCCGTTGCTAACGCAGGATTTGCAGCAGAGACGTGCGTCTCCGCATCCCCGGATGCAAAGACAATGGCCGTAATGGCCGCAAAGGTGATCCGCGCGCTTGAGACCTGCAAGAAGCCACGATAAGCTGCGCGAAAGAATATATCGTCCATTTATGCAGACCAGAGAATCGGCAGGAGCGTCTCAGTGGCCCGAAAGTCAAAACCTTCGAAAGACACGGAACAGGACGACCTGCAGAAGGATGACACGCAAAACCAGGTTTCCGCACCTGACGAGACGGAAGAAGCGCCCCCCCGCCCGGACGACCACGACGCCCCGCCGACCCCCGGAACCGTAGTTGACCCCGCAGGCTCCGCACCCGACAGGTCCGAAGCCGAAACCGAGGATACGCAGTCGGCGGACATGCCGCCAGCGGGTGAAACCTCTGACGAAACGCGCGACGATGAGACAGTTTCGCAAGGCGCCGAAACGGCATCGGAGCCGGAGAAACCCGTAGACCAGGCGCAAGATGACGCCGCCCCCGTTGATACCACCACCGCGTCCACAGCTGCGGACGCGACCGAAAGTACCGACGACGACAAGACCGATACCACCGCTACGCCGGACGCTGCCGGGATCTCCGATACCGCACCTGCGCAGCCCTTCGGTGCGGGTCCGGCTGCGACCGCGGCGATGGCTGCCGCCGGAACCCCCGCGGCGCAAACCCCGGACGACGAACGCAAACCATCAGCTGCTGAACCGGCCAGCACCCGCCCCGAGCCGCAAGCGTCGCCACCACGCAGTGCCATGCCGCTGTTTCTGGGCGGGATCGTGGCCGCCGGGCTGGGCTTTGGCGCGGCGTATTACGCCGCCGAACAAGGCTGGATCGGCGCGGTGCCGGACGTGGACCTTTCACGCATCGACACCGTGAGTGATGCACTGAGCGCCGAAATCGCCGCGCTGGAACAGCAGATTGAAGCGCTGGCCGCTGCGCCTCGGATCGAGCCCGATGACCTGGCCGCCACCGAAGATCGCCTTGGCGCAGGCCTTAACGTGCGGGTCGATGAACTGGAGGCGCGCGTCGATGGGGACCTTGAGGCCCTTGGCGCCGCACGCGAGGAAGCGCGCGAGATCGCCCAGGCGATGGGCAGCCTTCTGCAACGGCTTGAAGGCACGGAAAGCGCGGTGGCGGCGATCGAGGACAGCGCGGCCGGGCTGAGCGCCCAGGGTGCCACGATGGACGAAAGCCTGTCGGCCCTCGCGGTCCGGGTCGCTGCCGCCCAGAATGCGCAGGAAAGCCTGCGCGCCGAGATTGCTGAAGTGCGCGAACTGGCCGCACAACGGATCGAGGATGTGCAGGCCGCAGCCGCATCGGCAGCAGCCGAGGCTGACCGCCGCGCCGCACTGGCCGAAGCCCGGGCGGCGCTGGACACCATCGGCGCCGCGCTGGACAGCGGCGCCGCGTTCGCCCCCGCGCTGGAGCGCGTGGCCGAGGCCACCGACGACATTCCCGCAGCGCTGCACGAGGCCGCGCCTGTGGGCGTCGCCACGCTGAACGCTCTGCAGGACGGGTTCGACGCGGCTGCGCGGGCAGGGCTGCGGGCATCGCTGCAACAGACCGAAACCGACAGCACCACCGACCGGCTGGGCAATTTCCTGCGCAGCCAGATCGGGGCGCGGTCGCTTGAACCCCGCGACGGCGCCGACCCCGATGCCGTGATCTCGCGCGCGACCCGCGCCGTCGAAGAAGGTGCCATCGCGCGCGCGCTCGACGAGCTTGAAGCGCTTCCCCCGGCCGGGCAGGCCGCTATGTCAGGGTGGATCAACGCCGCCCGCACCCGCCTCGATGCGATTGCCGCACACGAGGCATTGGTGCAAAACGTGACCGCCGGATAAGGAAACCTCGATGTTCTGGACGCTTCTGAAAATCCTGCTTTTTGTGGCGCTGGTCATCGGGCTTGCCTTTGGTGCGGGCATGCTGATGGACTCGGGCCAGACCATCGGCCTGCGGCTGGCGACCATGGAGTTCGAACTCGGGCCTGTACAATCCGCGATCGCGCTTCTGGTCTTCATCTTTGCGCTCTGGCTGTTCCTCAAGCTTATGGGGCTGTTGATCGCCACAGTCCGGTTCATGAACGGTGACGAAACCGCGATCTCGCGGTTCTTCATGCGCAACCGCGAGCGCCGCGGGATTGAAGCGATGACCGACGGCCTTCTGGCGTTGGCCGAAGGCGACGGCAAGAAGGCGGTCGCCAAGGCCGAGAAGGCCGAAAAGCTGCTGAACAAACCGGTCCTGACCAACCTGCTTATTGCGCAGGCGTCCGAGCTCAAGGGCAACACCGCGCAGGCCAAGGACTATTACAAGCGCCTGGTGACGGATGACCGCAGCCGGTTCGCCGGGGTACGCGGGCTGCTGCGCCAGAAGATCGCCGAAGGCGACACTGAAACCGCGCTGAAACTGGCGCACAAGGCCTTTGCCCTGCGACCGGCACATGTTGAAACTCAGGACGCGCTGCTGAAACTGCAGAACCAGACCGGCGACTGGTATGGCGCGCGCAAGACGCTCGAGCAGAAATCGCGCAGCGGTGCGCTGCCGCGCGATGTGTACAAACGCCGCGACGCAGTGCTGGCCCTGCAACAGGCACAGTCGCACGATGATGCGGGCAACGAGATCCGCGCACGCGAAGCCGCGATCGAGGCCAATCGCCTGTCGCCCGACCTGGTTCCCGCCGCCGCGATGGCCGCACGGGCCTATGCCGCCCAGAACCAGGCACGTGCCGCCGCCAAGACGGTGAAGAAGGCTTGGGCAGTGCAGCCCCATCCCGATCTGGCTGCAGCCTTTGCCGCCATCGAACCCGGCGAGGCTCCCGCCGCGAGAGTAAAGCGTTTCGAGAAACTTTTCGCCACCAACCCCGAGCATGACGAAACCCGGCTGGTGCGCGCCGAGTTGCTTATCGCCGCCGAAGATTTCCCTGGCGCCCGGCGCGCAATGGGCGATCTGGCCGGGAAGCACCCCACTGCCCGCGCCCTGACCATCATGGCCGCGATCGAACGCGGCGAAGGGTCGGATGACGCCGTGGTGCGTGGCTGGCTGACGCGCGCGCTGACGGTGTCGCGCGGGCCTCAGTGGGTCTGCACCAACTGCCAGCACATCCACGCCGACTGGGTCGCGCTGTGCGACAACTGCGGCAGCTTCGACACCCTGGCCTGGGATACTCCGCCCGACAGCGGCGGCAGCTCGCCGACCCAGACCGAGATGCTGCCACTCATCGTCGGGCCCCTGCACCAGCCGGAGCCTGCAGCAGCCGCAGCACAGCCTTCCAGCGCCGCATCCGCTGCGCCAGACGACCCTATAATGGACGCGGAACTGGCCGAGGTGGAACCAGCATCGGACGGCAGTCAAAAATCGGACAAATAGGTCTGTTCAGCGCCAGAATCGGTTGCCAGAGCGCGTTGCGTTCAATTGGTTTCATACCCTGCGGCCTTGAAGAAGTTGTAGCATTCTTCGTCAGAGAAGATATCACAGACGTGGCCGCCGTGAGCGACAGATGAAGGCCATTCGCCGCGCTTGTGAAGCGCCGATAATATCACTTTGGCCCACTCGCGCGGGCCACATAACATCTCCACGCTCTGTCGCGCGGAGATGACACTATAGTGCGCAATCTTCGCGCTCAAGCGATTGAGGGTGCTCACGCATATTCCTGCATCGATCCCGTCAGTATGCCCGTCATGGATAGTTGATGCTCGGCGTTAAAGGCCACGAAATCGACGCCTGTCTCATACTCCACGTTGTCCCGATCGATCCCTCTGAGATCGGCATCGGCGTCGATAAAAACCCACTGCGGAGCGTGTTCGCTTTGGAGCCCGACTGCATGACGAAGCACTTCGAGCGCGTCTACGGCGGTGACCTGGCCATCACGGTTGATATCGGCGGCGATGAAGTCCTCTGCTGCAGCGGGACCCCAGCTTGGTTCAAGGCCTACGGCGAGACGAAGAACATCCAGCGCATCCCGCGCGGTGATATCTCCGCGTGTGGTCACCGCTTCTGCAGTCGCGTTCAGTGAACCTTCCGTTCCAAGAAGAGCATTAAATTCAATTCTACCTTCCGTGTTGGTGTCCCCCAGTTTGACGGCTCCGAAGGGGCGGTGCAGATGCAGGTCGACATCCGCTAACGGATTGCCGGA
>SKKS01000084.1 GCA_007123625.1 Paracoccaceae bacterium | reverse complement strand
CCCACCATCAATTCGACTTCGAGCAGGCGATTCACCGGCCCCGAAGCGGGGTTTGCCACCAGATCGAGCAGCATTTCCGCCGACAAGCGCCCGGCCTCGCGTACCGATGACCGGGTGGCGGTGAACAGGGGCACATCGTCGCCGTTCTTGAGATAGGACAGGTCGTCGTCATGGGTGATGACCGACACATCGCGGCCCAGTTCCAGCCCCGCCTCCCATACCGCATGGCGCACGCCGATGGCCAGCAGGATCGAAGAGACCAGAAACGCGCTTGGCGGGTCGGGCATGGCCAGCATCCGCTGCGCGGTGCGATAGCCGTTGGTTTCCGTCATCTCGGCCGAAGCCAGCAGGGCGTGATCGGGCTGCACCCCGCGCGCGGCGAGAGCGTCCAGATACCCGCTGCGGCGCCGGGCGGCGAAGTCCATGAACTCCAGCCCGTTTATCAGGGCAATGCGGCGGTGGCCCAGATCGAGCAGGAAGTCGGTCGCCCGCCGGAACCCGCGCCGGTTGTTGATGTCCAGCCAGGAATAAGGCGCGTCGATGCCGCTGGACCGCCCGTGCACCAGGAACGGTATGCCCAGGTCCAGCAACAGCGGAATGCGCGCATCCTTCTGGCGCGGCGCGTGCACGATCACCCCGTCCACGCTGCCGCGCCCGACAAGATCGCGATAGGCCTGCGCCTCGTCCGCGTCGGCCACCACGGAAATCACCATATCATAGCCGGCGCGCGAGTAGCTTTCGCCTGCGCCGGCGACGAAATCGGCGAAAACCGGGTTCACCATCTCATGCTTGTCGGTGACCGGAATCACATGGCCGATGGCCTGCGCGCGGCCCGTGGCCAGGCTTTTGGCGCGGGTGTTGGGGCGATAGTTCAGCTTGCGCGCTGCCTCCATCACACGCCACCGCGTGTCCTCGTTCACTTCGGGATAGCCGTTGAGCGCCCGGCTGACCGTGGTCGGGGACAGCCCGAGTGCGTGCGCCAGTTCCTTGAGAGTTATGCCCATTTCCCACTCAAACCGCATTGGATCCGGCCTTGATACTATGCGCGAATGCAACCGTATGAAAAGGGGCTTTCCAGCCTGCGTTTTTCTGCAGGTGCGAAGAGGCCCTTGAAAAACAAGTGAATCGCCGATGTCCCCGATTGACACATGCTATGATATCGGTAACGGTCGGGCGGTCCAAAACGGTTTGGGTGGGCGATTCCCTGCCGTGTTTCGGAACCTGCACAGTGCCGACGGTGCTGAAGCGGAAACAACCTTGGGAGGTTTCAACATGAAAGCCAGTCTTTACGCCGGAGCTGCGGCGCTTGCCATTATCGCGGGCGGGGCCTCGGCCCAGAACCTGATTATCGAACCCGGGAGCGACGACCGGTTCAACTGGGACAGCTTCGAGGCATTTTCTGCCGCGCATGATTTCAGCGGCCAGACTCTGACCGTCACCGGCCCCTGGCTGAGTGTCGACGCCGAAATGGTGCGCAACATGCTGGCGTATTTCGAAGCCGCAACCGGTGCCACGGTCGACTATTCCGGCTCGGACAGCTTCGAGCAGGACATCGTGATCGCCATTCAGGCCAATTCCGCGCCCAATATCGCCGTCTTCCCGCAGCCGGGCTTGGCCGCGGACATGGCCGCGCGCGGCGCGCTGTCGCCGCTGGGTCAGGAAACTGCCGACTGGATGGTGGAAAACTATGCCGCCGGGCAGTCCTGGGTCGATCTGGGATCGTTCCCCAACCCCGATGGCGAGACCGAGATGTTCGGCTTTTTCTACAAGGTCGATGTGAAGTCGCTCGTCTGGTACAGCCCCGATCAGTTCGACGAAATGGGCTATGACATCCCTGAAACGATGGAGGACCTGCTTGCCCTGTCGCAGCAGATCGTGGACGACGGCGGCACGCCGTGGTGCATCGGCCTGGGATCAGGCGCGGCCACCGGCTGGCCCGCGACGGACTGGGTCGAAGACATCATGCTGCGCCTTCATGCGCCCGAAGTCTATGATGGCTGGATCACCAACGATGTCCCCTTCAACGACCCGCAGGTGGTCGAGGCGATCGAAACTTTCGGGACCTTCGTGCACACTGACGGCTGGACTCAGGGCGGCGCGCAGGCGGCAGCGACCACCGATTTCCGCGACAGCCCGGCGGGCCTTTTCCAGATTCCGCCTGATTGCTACATGCACAAGCAGGCATCGTTCATCCCGTCGTTCTTTCCCGACGGGTCGGAGTATGGCGAGGACTATGACTTCTTCTACTTCCCCGCTTTCGCCGAAAAGGACTTGGGCGAGCCTGTGCTTGGTGCAGGCACGCAGTTCGCGATAACCCGTGACAGCGAAGCGGCGCGCGGCCTGATCGAGTTCTTCAAGACCCCCATCGCGCACGAAGTGTGGATGGCGCAATCGGGCTTCCTGACCCCGCATTCGGGCGTCAACCTGGACACGTTCGGCGACGAATCGCTGCGCGCCATGAACGAGATCCTGCTCGACGCGACCACCTTCCGCTTCGACGCATCCGACGTGATGCCCGGTGAGATCGGCGCGGGGGCGTTCTGGACCGGGATGGTGGACTTCACCACCGGCGCCGATGCCGAATCAGTGGCGAACGCCATCCAGGAACGCTGGGACGCGATGCGCTGAGATCGCGCATGACCCGCGCTTGGTGGAGGAGCCTGCGCGGGTCCGGATGAACCTGCACCGGCGGCCCGTTTTGCGGCCGTCGGCCCTTGCCCCAGACGGGAGGAGACGGCCATGCATCCGGTGTTTCAGGGTGTGCTCACCATCGTGATCGGTGTCGGTGGTTGTGTCGGTTATTTCTATTTTTCCAACATGATCCTCGACAAGGTGATCTTCCCGGCCAGGGGGCCGAAAACCGGCGTGAACATCAACCGCGCCAACAAGGTGCGGCCGTGGCTGTTCCTGTTCCCGGCCATGTTCGCGCTGGGGCTTTATCTGGCCTATCCGGTTGTGGGGTCGTTCTGGCGGTCGCTGTTCGACCGGTCGGGCAACAACTTCATCGGGTTGGGCAACTATTTCGATCTGTTCGCGGGTTCGAGTTTCCGCACGGCGGTGTTCAACAATCTGCTGTGGATTCTGGTCGTGCCGGCGCTGGCCACGTTCTTCGGGCTTCTGGTGGCGCAGCTGACCGACCGGCTGAAATGGGGCAACATAGCCAAGTCGCTGATCTTCATGCCGATGGCGATTTCCTTTGTCGGTGCGTCACTGATCTGGAAATTCGTCTACTCGGCCAACCCGGATATCGGCATCATCAACGCCATGCGCGATTACTTCGGCCTGTCGCCCGTGGACCCGGTGCAGATCCCGTTCTGGAACAACTTCTTCCTGATGTTCATCCTGATCTGGATTCAGACCGGATTCGCCATGGTCATCCTGTCGGCGGCCCTGCGCGGCATCCCCGAGGAAACCATCGAGGCCGCGATCATCGACGGCGCCAATCCGTTCCAGGTGTTTTTCTCGATCAAGGTGCCGCAGATCATGGGCACGATCGTCGTGGTCTGGACCACCATCACCATTCTGGTGCTCAAGGTCTTCGACATTGTCTACACCATGACGGGCGGCAACTTCGGCACGCATATCCTGCCAAGTTACATGATGACCTACATGTTCCGCGATGACGGCCGCGCGACGGCGGTGGCCTTTGTCATCATGATCCTGGTGCTGCCGGTGATGATCTGGAACATCGCCCAGGCCCGCAAGGAAATGCGCTGAGGAGGCACAGGACAATGGACAATATCGCAGGACAGAAATCAGGCCTCAGCATTGTCGTCAACATCACTGTCGTGGTGCTGGTGCTGTTGTGGCTGCTGCCGACCATCGGGCTTTTCGTGTCGTCGTTCCGGGACCGTGACCAGATCTCGAACTCGGGGTGGTGGCAGGCGCCGATGGCGGTCGACCTGAACTTCCGCACCCGTGCCGATACCGACACCGAGCGCGAAGTGAACGGCAGTTTCGTGATCGAGGGCAATGTCTTTGCCGACCCTGCACTGGCCGGTCGCTTCCCCGATGCCACCGGGCGTGTCGCTGCGTTCGGCAGCCGCGCGGTCGAGCCGGGCGAGTTTGCCGTGGGGACGCGCGCGGAGCTTCGCAGCGGCGGGTTTCTGACCGTGGCCGAGGACGGCAGCTTCGTGCTGGAAAACGACGAAAGCTTTGGCGCGCGCGGCCCGCTGATCTATTTCGAGGCCCGCACGCCGCCGCAGTTCACACTGGCCAATTACCGAACGGTGCTGACAGCGGACGGCATGGACCGGGCGTTCATCAATACGCTGACTGTAACGATCCCGGCCACGGTCATTCCTATCCTGATCGCCGCCTTTGCGGCCTACGCGCTGGCCTGGATGGACTTTCCGGGGCGCGGCTTGCTGATCGCGGCCGTGGTGGGCCTGCTTGTGGTGCCGCTGCAACTGGCGCTGGTGCCGCTTTTGTCGCTGCACACAAGCATCGGGATCGGACAGAGTTTCCTGGGGATATGGCTGGCGCATACTGGCTTCGGGTTACCCTTGGCGATATACCTGTTGCGCAACTACATGGTTGGCCTTCCGCGCGACATCATCGAAAGCGCCAAGGTGGACGGTGCGACCGATTTCCAGATTTTCGTGCGGATCATCCTGCCGCTCAGCTTCCCCGCACTTGCCAGCTTCGCAATCTTCCAGTTCCTGTGGACATGGAATGACTTGCTGGTGGCCAAGGTGTTCCTGCCGTCGGGGGCGGCCAGCCAGGTGATGACGGTCAAGATTGCCGATGACCTGCTTGGCTCGCGCGGCGGCGACTGGGGTATTCTGGCGGGGGCGGCCTTTGTGTCGCTGGCGGTGCCGCTGGTGGTCTTCTTTACAATGCAACGCTTCCTGGTGCGCGGCCTGCTGGCCGGGTCCGTGAAATAACCGAGATGAAAGACATGCCGGCACAAACGATCCTCCGGGCGGACCAAGCCGTCCAGAATGATCCTGAATGGTGGCGCGGGGCGGTGATCTACCAGATCTATCCGCGCAGCTATCAGGACAGCAACGGCGACGGGATCGGCGACCTTTTGGGGATCGTCGAGCGGCTGCCCTATATCGCCAGCCTGGGCGTTGATACCATCTGGGTCTCGCCCTTCTTCACCTCGCCGATGAAGGATTTCGGCTACGACGTGTCGGATTACTGCGACGTTGATCCGATGTTCGGGTCGCTTGCAGATTTCGATATGCTGGTGACCACGGCACATAATCTGGGGCTGAAGGTGCTGATCGATCTGGTGCTGTCGCACAGCTCCGACCAGCATCCTTGGTTCAAGGAAAGCCGCTCCTCGCGCGACAATCCGCGCGCCAACTGGTATGTCTGGGCCGACCCCAAGCCCGATGGCACGCCGCCCAACAACTGGCTGTCGATCTTTGGCGGCTCGGCCTGGGCCTGGGATACGACGCGGTGCCAGTATTACCTGCACAATTTCCTGTCGTCACAGCCGGACCTGAACTTTCATGAGCCGGCGGTGCAGGAAGAGCTTCTGAACATCTGTCGCTTCTGGCTGGACCGTGGCGTGAACGGGTTCCGGCTGGATACGATCAATTTCTACGTTCACGACAAACAGTTGCGCGACAATCCGGCGTTGCCTCCGGAGAAGCGCAACGCCTCGATCGCCCCGGCGGTGAACCCTTACAACCATCAGGAACACCTGTACGACAAGAACCAGCCCGAGAACCTGGAGTTCCTGCGCCGCTTCCGCGCGTTGCTGGATGTCTATGGCGCTGCCGCCGTGGGCGAGGTGGGTGACGCGCAACGCGGTCTGGAAATCCTGGGCGAATACACCTCGGGCGGCGACAAGGTGCAGATGTGCTACGCCTTTGAATTTCTGTCGCCCGATGCGCCGTCGGCGGCGCGGATCGCGGCCGTTCTGCGGCATCTGGAGCATTCCGCCCCCGAAGGCTGGGCCTGCTGGGCGTTTTCCAACCATGACGTGGTGCGCCATGTCTCGCGCTGGGGGTTGTCGCCCGCCGCTGCACGGGCCTATGCGACCCTGCTGCTGTGCCTGCGCGGGACGGTTTGCCTGTATCAGGGCGAGGAGTTGGGCCTGCCCGAAGCCGAATTGCGGTTCGAGGACCTGCAGGACCCGTACGGGATTCAGTTCTGGCCCGAGTTCAAGGGCCGCGACGGCTGCCGCACGCCGATGGTTTGGTCCGGCAACGAATTGAACGGCGGCTTCTCGCGCGGGATGCCCTGGTTGCCGGTGGCGCGCGAGCACCTGGGCCTTGCGGTCGACGCGCAGGAGCGCGCGCCTGACACGCTGCTGCACCACTACCGCCGCGCGGTCAGTTTCCGCAAGGCGCATCCGGCGCTTGCACGCGGCGACCTGCGTAGCCTGCATGTTTCGGGTGATGTGCTGACCTTCGTGCGCGAGGTCGAGGGCGAGACCCTGTTCTGCGCCTTCAATCTGGGCCATGAACCGGCGACCCTGCACCTGCCCGAAGGCCATTGGGTGACCATCGGGCAGGAACTGAACAGCTCCGGACCGGGAGAGGACGGTCTGGTGCATCTGGGGCCCTGGCAGCCCTGTCTGGTCCAGAAACGATAACACGGGGGAGGAGGGACAGATGGCTGACCTCAAGCTGACAGATGTCGAAAAGGCCTATGGCGACGTCAAGGTGCTGAGCGACATCAACCTGGACATCAAGCGCGGCGAGCTGATCGTGTTCGTCGGTCCCTCGGGGTGCGGGAAATCCACGCTGCTGCGCATGATCGCGGGGTTGGAGAGGATCACCGGCGGGGAGTTGCAAATCGACGGTATGGTGGTCAACGATATTCCACCCGCGCAACGCGGCATCGCGATGGTGTTCCAGTCCTATGCACTGTATCCGCACATGACCGTGCGCGACAATATGGCGTTTGCCCTGAAGATCGCCAAGAAGTCGAAGCAGGAAATCGACGCGGCGGTGAATCGTGCGGCAAAGATCCTGCAACTGGACCAGTATCTTGATCGCCTTCCACGCGCGCTTTCCGGCGGCCAGCGCCAGCGGGTGGCCATTGGCCGGTCGATCGTACGCGATCCCAAGGTGTACCTGTTCGACGAGCCGCTGTCGAACCTGGACGCCGCCCTGCGGGTGGCAACGCGGATCGAAATTGCGCAGCTCAAGGAATCCATGCCCGAGTCGACCATGATCTATGTGACTCACGATCAGGTCGAAGCCATGACCCTGGCAACCCGTATCGTGGTGCTGGCCGGGGGCGGGATCAGCCAGGTGGGCAGCCCGCTGGAGCTGTACAACCGCCCCGAAAACGAATTCGTGGCGCAGTTCATCGGCTCCCCGGCCATGAACATGGTGCCGGGCGAGGTATTGGAGACCGGCGCGCAGACGCTGGTCAAGCTCGAAGGCGGGGGCGCCGCGCGTGCCGACATCCCCACTACGGATGCGGACAAGGGGATCAAGGTCAATCTGGGTGTCCGCCCGGAAGATGTGATCGCCACCGATGGCGCGGAATATCTGTACACGGGACAGGTGGAGATTGTCGAAGCTCTGGGCGAATTGACCGTGCTGTATTTCAAACCCGACGGGCGCGAGAAGCCGTTTCTGGCCAAACTGCCCGGAACGCACGCCGAAATGCGCGGCCGTAACGTGAAACTGGTGGCGGACCCGTCGAAGGTGCATCTGTTCCATGACGGGAAATCGCTGCTCTATCGGTGATCCGGCGGCGTGATGAGCTTCATGTTCTGCCGCAGGAGTGACATTTAGAGCATTGTGAAATGTATCTTTCCGGCGCCTGAAGTGCAGACGGCTCTGCGATGCCGATGCCATCTTGCAACACCTTCGCACACTCCCCAAGTATGGGATGAGGCCCGGATCAGGGGCGT
>SKKS01000140.1 GCA_007123625.1 Paracoccaceae bacterium | reverse complement strand
CTTCGGTATCCCGACAGGGAGCGATGCACCCATGTCGAGAGTGTCCGATCTTCTGTGTAACTGCGGTTTGGTCCATGCTTCCTGAGAGGAGCGAGGGCGATGACGATTTCCAGGGAACTGCTGGACGAACTTCTGAAGGGCTGCGATCGGCCTGAGGATCTGCTTGGCTGTCAACGCCGGAGTGGCGCGCTGTCGCTTCCACCGCACCTGGTATTCAATCTGATCGTCGGACAGGTTGTAGAGCGCGCCCAGCACCAGCGTCTTGAACATCACCACCGCGTCCATCGGCTTGCGCCCGGCCCGCGACTTGCGCTCCCCCTCGGGCTCGCGCCAGACCTGCTCCAGCGCCGGGCGGAACTCCTCCCAAGGTACGATGGCGTCGATCTCGATCAGCGGGTCGCGCTTCGCATCCAGCCTCGCATGGCGCTCCGAAAGATCAAAGAAACCCATCTGCGCCATCGTCAAGCCCCCAACCGCCGAATGCCTACGGCTTTCTACTCCGGCGGCCCGGTCAGGGCAATTTTCCAAGGTGCGCTTCACATTCCGGATATGGGCTTTTTGCGTCTTCGCGCACAGCCCGCGTATATCCATGTCTTCGATCATCCGCTGACGCAGCGGGGTGGTCTTCTCCTCCTTTATGGAAGCCTCCTGTCTGAAGGCGGGAAAGACCACAATCGTCAGCCCAGAAGGGCCCGCCACAAAGCAAAACCATGGAACGTGTGTCGACGACGCGGTCAGGCGCCAATGCCGCGGAGCGGCTTAGTCCTACCGCCCTCCATATCGCCCATGCTGCAGCCGCGAAGGGTCATCTGGGGGACGATGTGACCGGCAGCAAAGTCCGCAAAGAGGACCGCCGCAACGTCGTCGAGCGGACAGAGATGTGCCAGTAATGGATCGGGGACCAGTTGCCTGCCGGTGCAGGACCATCTTCACGCCCCGAACCGGGGCGGTGACAGGCGCGCGCCCCCCGGTGATCAGGATACGTCAAAGGGCAGGGCGGCGGCGTCGCGCATGACGGCGCGCACGAGGGGTGTGAAATGCTCGCCATCGCCGGGGTGCCCGGCGCCTTCGTGCACGACCAGCGGCGGCAGCAACACGAATGGGTCGCGCCGTCCCTTGCGCGCGCGCACGATCACGCGCCGGGCCGGGCGTTGCGCCCGTGCCGCCAGCGGCAGCACCGTGATCGCCGCGCGCCCGGCAAAACCGACCAGCAACTCGGGCAAGCGTTCGGTCAGGTGGATCATGGTCACGACCCCGCCATCGCGGCAGCGGCGCAGCGCGGTGTCGACCCAGTCCGCCAGCGGCGTGGCCTCGCGCTGGGCTCGGTCGCGGCCATCGTCGCGGGCACCCGGGGCCTGGGGGGCGAAATAGGGCGGGTTGGCGATGACATGGTTGAAAGTGCGGCTGCGCAACTCTGCGGGAAGGGCGGAAAGATCGGCCTCGATCACCTTGAACGTGGCGCCGTTCTCGGCCCCGTTGCGGCGCGCAAGCGTGGCATAGGCGGGCTGCACCTCGACCCCGCAGAGCGTCAGCCCCGGCACCCGAACGGCCAGACACAGCGCCGCCGTACCCACGCCGCACCCCAGATCCAGCACCGATTGACCCGGCCCCGCAGGCACCGCTGCGGCAAGGAACACCGGATCGGTGGCGGCGCGATAGCCGTCGCGCGGCTGGCGAATCATCACGCGCCCGCCAAGGAACGCATCGCGGGTCAAGGCATCTTCGGCAAAGCCCGACGCTACCGGCCCGATCGCTTCGGGCACGGCCATCAGCTTTCGACCGGGATGCCGAAATCGCGTATCAGCGCGCTGGCGCGGAAGTGATCGCGCTCGCGCACCATGAGGCGGCGCGGCAATATGCCAATGCTGCCTTCAAGCGCGCTCATATGGACGTCAAGCTCGAACGCTTCTATATCCTCACTGGCGAGGAGGACTTTGGCGTAGGGTATGACGGTCGGGTCTGTGGTACGCAGAAGCTCTTTCATGGAGTGACCCTAGTCCGAAGCTGCGCGCATTGTCGAGATCAGAGCGAGTGGGAATGAGTCTGGATCAATTGACGCTGAAACCGCACGACCAGCTTGCACGCGCCCTGGCGCCCGAGCTTGATCGGGTCAACACCCTGATCCGGACTCGTATGGCGTCCGAAAGCGCGCCGCGTATCCCCGAGGTCACGGCGCATCTGATCGAAGCGGGCGGCAAACGGCTGCGCCCGATGCTGACGCTGGCGTCGGCGCGGCTGTGCGGATACGCGGGCGAACATCACATCCGGCTGGCGGCCACGGTCGAGTTCATTCACACCGCGACGCTGCTGCATGACGATGTCGTCGACGGCAGCGCGCAGCGGCGCGGGCGTCCGACGGCGAACCTGTTGTGGGACAACAAGTCCTCGGTGCTGGTGGGGGATTACCTGTTTGCGCGCGCTTTCCAGCTGATGGTGGAATGTGACTCGCTTCGGGTGCTCGATATCCTGTCGAACGCGGCGGCCACCATCGCCGAGGGCGAGGTGCTGCAGCTTACCACCGTGCGCAATCTGGCCACCGACGAGGCGACCTATGAACGGGTGATCCGTGGAAAGACGGCGGCGCTGTTCTCGGCCGCGACCGAAGCGGGCGCGGTGATCGCGGGCGCGCCCGAGCCGCAGGCCGACGCCTTGCGGCGCTATGGCGATGCGCTGGGTATGGGGTTCCAGATTGTCGATGATTTCCTGGACTACGGCGGGGCAGGCACGGGGATCGGCAAGAACTTGGGCGATGATTTCCGCGAGGGCAAGCCAACGCTGCCGCTCATTCGCGCCGTCGCCTGTGCGGATGCGGAAGAGCGCGCCTTTTGGGAGCGGGTCATCGAACGGCGCGACCAGCGCCCCGGCGATCTGGAGCACGCAATGGCGCTGATGGCGCGGCACGGCGCGCTTGACGGTGTGCGCAAGTCGGCGCTGGACTGGGTGGCGACGGCGCGCGCGGCGCTTGGGGTTCTGCCGGATACCGACCTGCGCACCATGCTCGATGAACTGGCCGGTTATGTGGTCGCACGCGTGACCTGACCGGCCCGCGCGCCGCTCCTAGTTGCGCATCGGATCCGCCGGATAGGTGCCCAGGATCTTGATCATCGAGGTGAAGTAACCGAGCTCTTCCATCGCCAGTTGCACGTTGTGGTCCTCGGGGTGGCCCTCGATCTCGGCAAAGAACTGGGTGGCGGTGAACGACCCGCCGACCATGTAGCTTTCCAGCTTGGTCATGTTCACACCGTTGGTGGCGAAACCGCCCATTGCCTTGTAGAGCGCGGCCGGGATGTTGCGCACGCGAAAGACGAATGCCGTGACCATGCCGTGATCCCCGCGCCGGGTCAGGTCGGGTTTCGGCGACATGACAAGAAACCGCGTCGTGTTTGAGGACTGGTCCTCGATATGGCGTGCCAGCACCTCCAGACCATAGATCTCTGCGGCCAGCTCGGACGCCAGCGCCGCCTGTGCGGGATCGCCGATTTCGGCAATGCGGCGTGCGGACCCGGCGGTGTCGGCGCCGGTCACGCGACGGATGTCATGTCGGCGCAGGAAGTCGCGGCACTGGCCCAGCAGCATGGTGTGGCTCATGGCCGATCTCACGTCTTCCAGCCGCGTACCAGGCAGCGCAAGCAGGTTGATATGCACGCGCACAAACGCTTCGCCCACGATATGCAGGTCGGACGCGGGCAGCAGGTGGTGGATGTCCGCCACCCGCCCGAAGGTCGAATTTTCGACCGGAAGCATCGCCAGATCGGTTTCTCCGATGCGCGTCATCTCGATCGCATCCTCGAAGGTGCGGCAGGGGACGGCTTCCATTTCGGGGCGGGCGATGCGGCAGGCTTCGTGCGAATAGGCGCCGGGCTCGCCCTGAAAGGCAATGCGCTGGGTCATGAACTCGGGCTCCGGTTCTGGAAAATCGGCAGGTTGGGCATTTCGTCGCGGTAACTATCGCTTGAATCTGGCAAGGGGAAGCGGATAGATAACGCCAAACCGGCAGGGCAGCGAGAGATTGAGACATGTTCGACACGATGGTCATCACCAAGGCCGTGGCAGCGTTTTGCGGCGCGCTTCTGATCTTTCTTGTGGCGAAATGGGCCGCGGACGAGATCTACAAGCCGCGAAATTATGCGGCTGCGCCTGCGTTCGTTATCGATACCGGTATGGATGACGTCGATGCCGAACCCGAGGTGGAGCTGAGCTTCGAGGAGTTGTTCGCCGCTGCGGATCCCGCAGCCGGGTCCCGCCTTTGGAGCCAGTGCCGCGCGTGTCACGCGCTGGAAGCCGGACGCAACGGCGTCGGTCCCTACCTGCACGGGATCGTCAATCGCGAGGTCGGTTCGGTCGCAGGGTTCAATTACTCGGGCGCGCTGGATCAGGCTGGTGATGTCTGGACGCCGGAACTGCTGTCGGCATTCCTGACGGCGCCCGCAAGCGTGGCGCCAGGTACTTCGATGAACTATCGCGGGATGGTCGGCGCGGCGGATCGCGCCAACCTGATCGCCTATATGGAAGCCGAGAGCCAGTAAGTGACCTGCGGCTTGGGCGCTGCTGACGGGCCGTCCCACGGGGCACGGCCCGTTTTCTTTGCAGAAACCCGGATCAAAATACCTTGTTTGAACCGGGTATTCGCGCCTGCACCATCGACAGGGCTGGAAATAGGCTAAATACTGCCCGAAAGGCAACAGTCGCTTCCGGGAGGGTTTGCGCATGAACAGTCGACGGTCAGAGGCAAAAGCGGTCAGCGCTCATGAACTCGTTTCCCGGACGGGCCTTCCGCAGCTGGCCCTTGGTGGCGCGGTGCTGGTACTGTCCGCGCTTGCCGCATCGGCGCTGTGGGCGACTGCCGACACCGCCGAAGAAGCGGCCGCCGGGGACGGAATGATCGTGTCGCACGGCTATTCCTTCTATGGCGATCTGACCTATGACGCTGACTTTCCTCATTTTTCCTACGTCAACCCCGATGCGCCCAAGGGCGGCGAGATGCGGGTATCGGCGCAGGGCACGTTCGATTCGATGAATCCTTACAGCCGACAGGGGCGGGCCGGCGCCTATTCTTGGGCGGTGTACGAAAGCCTTCTGGCCTCCGGCGAATTGTTCGGCGCCGGTTCGGTGCCCGCCGATGCTCTGGGCGAATCTTATGGGCTTCTGGCGCATACGGTCGAGTACCCCGACACCAAGGACTGGGCGATTTTCCACATGCGCCCCGAAGCGCGGTTCTCTGACGGCACACCCGTCACCGCCCATGATGTGGTCTTCAGCCATAACCTGTTCATTGAGCAGGGATTGCCCTCCTACGCGCTTGGTGTCGGTGCCCGTGTTCTGGACGCCGAGGCATTGGACGATCACACGGTGAAATTTACCTTCGCGCCCGACATTTCGCGCCGGTCACTGATCGACCAGGTGGGGTCTACGCCCGTTTTCCCACGCGCCTGGTACGAGGAAACAGGCGCACGGCTGGACGAATCGCGGCTAGAGGCTGCTCCCGGCTCCGGCCCCTATGTCCTTGACAGCTACGAGATCAACCGCTCCATCGTCTATCGCCGCAACTCCGACTATTGGGGCGCCGATCTGCCGGTTAATCGGGGGCGGCACAATTTCGATGTCATCCGCGTCGAATACTTCGCCGATGGCGCCGCGGCCTTCCAGAACTTCCAGACCGCGGAATACACCTTCCGTCAGGAAAACAATTCGCGCCAGTGGGCCACGGGCTACGATTTCCCCGCCGTCCAGCGGGGCCATGTGGTGCAGAAGGAAGTGCCCGTGGGTACGCCGCCCACGCCCAGCGGTTTCGTGTTCAACCTGGAACGCGAGATGTTCGCCGACCGCCTCGTCCGCGAGGCGATCACGCTGGGCTTCAACTTCGAATGGACGAACGAGACCCTGCAATACGGGCTGTTCGAACAGCGCCATTCGTTCAGCGAGGGCCTGCACCAGGCCGATGGCCTGCCGACCGATGCCGAACGCGCATTGCTGGAACGGCTGGGCGATCTGGTGCCGCCGGAGCTGTTTACCGAACCCGCACTGATGGCGCATACGTCCAGCCCCGAGCGGCTGAATGACCGGGCGAACATGCGACGGGCGATGGCGCTGCTGGACGAAGCGGGCTGGGAGGTCGGCAGTGACGGCATCCGCCGCAACGCCAGCGGCCAGACCATGCGCATCACCATCCCTGTCAATGCCTCGGGGTCGGCGACGATGGAATCGATTGTCGAAACCTTTACCCAGAACCTGCAGGCCATGGGCGTCGATGCGCGGTTCCAGCGCATCGATGCGGCGCAATACACCCAGCGCCGCCGCGACAAGGACTACGACATGATCGTGGACGGCTATGTAGCGCTTGTCGACGCAGGCACCGGGCTGCACCAGCGGTTCGGATCGGACTCGGCCGATGATGTGTTCAATCCCGCCACCCTGCGCAGCCCGCTGGTGGACGCGGTGATCGACGAGGCGCTGATGGCGCCCGGCCCCGACGAGCGCGACACCGCGCTGATGGTGCTGGACCGGGTGCTGCGTTGGGAGCGTTTCATGATCCACACCTGGTACACGCCGGTTGCCTGGGTCGCGCATTGGGACATGTTCGACCACCCCGACGAATTCCCGCCCTTCGCCATCGGCGAGCTGGATTTCTGGTGGTTCGATCAGGACCGTTACGACGCCCTGCGCGCCGCCGGCGCCATAAGGTAAGCCCGGAATGATCAACTATATCCTGCGGCGGCTTGCGCTGATCATACCGACCCTGTTCGGGATCATGGTGATCAACTTCACGCTGGTGCAGTTCGTCCCGGGCGGTCCGATCGAGCAAATCATCGCCCAGATGGAGGGCGAAGGCGATGTGTTCGAGCGCTTCTCCGGGGGCGGGGCGGATGCGTCCGTCGGCCAGCGCGGGGACGACACCTATCGTGGCGCGCGCGGTCTGCCGCCCGAGTTCATCGCCCAGCTTGAACGCGAATTCGGCTTTGACAAGCCGCCCGTGGAACGCTTCTTCGGGATGATGTGGAACTACATGCGGCTGGACTTCGGCACCAGTTACTTCCGCTCCATCGGGGTGATGGAGCTGGTTCTGGAAAAGATGCCGGTGTCGATCACGCTGGGGCTGTGGTCCACGGTGATCGCCTATCTGGTGTCGATCCCGCTGGGGATCGCCAAGGCGGTGCGCGACGGATCGCGCTTTGATACCTGGACGTCGGGCGTGATTATCGTGGGCTATGCCATTCCTGGCTTTCTGTTCGCGATCCTGTTGCTGGTGCTGTTCGCGGGCGGGTCATACTGGCAGATATTCCCCTCGCGGGGCCTGACGTCGAGCCAGGAGGTATGGGACCAGCTTTCGCCGCTGGGCAAGGCGCTGGATTACCTGTGGCACATCACGCTGCCGGTGCTGGCTTCGACCATTTCGGCTTTTGCCACGCTGACGCTGCTGACCAAGAACAGCTTTCTTGATGAAATCCGCAAGCAGTATGTAATGACCGCGCGTGCCAAGGGTCTGTCCGAGCGGCGGGTGCTGTATGGCCATGTGTTCCGAAATGCCATGCTGATCGTCATTGCCGGGTTCCCGGCGGTTTTCGTGGGCGTGTTCTTCGGCGGCTCGCTGATCATCGAGACCATCTTCTCGCTCGACGGGCTGGGGCGGCTGGGGTTCGAGGCCGCAGTGGCGCGCGATTACCCGGTCATGTTCGGCACATTGTTCGTGTTCGGGCTGATCGGGCTGGTGGTGGGGATCATCTCGGACCTGATGTATGTCTGGATCGACCCGCGTATCGATTTCGAAACGCGGGAGACCTGAGCCATGGACCAGCGCGTCGCCCCCCGAGCCGAGCCGACCCCCGGCGCCATGCCACCGCCGCCGCCTG
>SKKS01000110.1 GCA_007123625.1 Paracoccaceae bacterium | reverse complement strand
TTGGGGGTGCGCAGCATCTCGGCCTCGGTCTTCTGGATCAGATCGCCGATATAGACGATGTTGTCGTTCTTCAGGCAGTTGGCAGACCGCACCGAAAGCTCCAGCTCGTCGACTTTCTTGAGCAGGAGCGGATTGAACTCCAGCCCATCCTCATCGTCGCCGCGCCCTGCCGATTCGGGTTCTTCGAAGTTGACGAAGATCTGCAACTGGTCCTGCAGGATGCGCGCGGCATAGGCCACGGCGTCATCGGGGCTGACCGAGCCATCGGTTTCGATCTTCATCGTGAGCTTGTCATAGTCCAGCACCTGGCCCTCGCGGGTGGGCGTGACTTCGTAGCTGACCTTCTTGACAGGAGAGAAGATCGCATCGATCGGGATCAGTCCTATGGGCGCATCTTCGGGGCGGTTCTTGTCCGAGGCCACATAGCCCTTGCCGGTGTTGACCGTCAACTCCATGTAGACTTCTGCGCCGTCATCAAGGTTGCAGATCTCCAGGTCCTTGTTCAGAACCTCGATCCCTGCGCTGGTGGTGATGTCGCCGGCGGTGATGATGCCCGGACCCTTGGCCGAGATCGTCAGCCGCTTGGGGCCTTCGACGTCCATGCGAAGCGCCACGTTCTTGAGGTTCAGCACGATGTCGGTGACATCCTCGCGCACCCCGGGAACGGACGAAAACTCGTGCAGGACATTGTCGATCTGCACCGCCGTGATCGCTGCGCCCTGCAGCGAAGACAGCAGCACACGGCGCACCGCGTTGCCCAGTGTCAGGCCAAAGCCGCGCTCAAGCGGTTCGGCCACAACTGTGGCGCGGCGCATGGGGTCGCTGCCGGGGCGGACGTCAAGCTGCGTCGGCTTGATCAGTTCCTGCCAGTTCTTGTGGATCATGCGTTTTGCCTCCATTCTTGTCGCCCGCCCATGATTCCGAAGCGGTCGACGCCCGAGGATACTCAATGACAAAATCGGGCCGCGCAGGTTTCGCGCAGCCCGATAATGCTGTGGTCCGGATCAGACCCGCCGACGCTTCGGCGGTCGGCAGCCGTTGTGCGCCATCGGCGTCACGTCGCGGATCGAGGTGATGTTGAACCCTGCCGCTGCCAGCGCGCGAAGTGCCGATTCACGACCCGAGCCGGGTCCCTGCACTTCGACTTCCAGTGTCTTGACGCCGTGTTCCTGAGCTTTCTTGCCCGCGTCCTCGGCGGCCAGCTGGGCAGCATAGGGGGTCGATTTGCGCGATCCCTTGAAGCCCATGGTCCCGGCGGATGACCAGGCAATCGCATTGCCCTGCACGTCGGAAATCAGGATCTTGGTGTTGTTGAACGAGCTGTTCACATGCGCCACACCTGTGGCGATGTTCTTGCGTTCCTTGCGCTTAACGCGCGTCTTGTCACGTGCCATGTTTCTGCCCTTCCCTTACTTCTTCTTGCCGGCGATTGCTTTCGCCGGGCCCTTGCGTGTGCGGGCATTGGTATGGGTGCGCTGACCGCGCACAGGCAGGTTGCGGCGATGACGCAGACCGCGGTAGTTGCCGATGTCCATCATGCGCTTGATGTTCATCTGAACTTCGCGGCGCAGGTCGCCTTCGACAGACAGGTTGCCGTCGATGAACTCGCGGATCGAAAGCACTTCGTCGTCCGAAAGCTCGTTGACGCGGCGGGCCGGGTCGATCTTGAGCGCTTCGACAATCTGGTTGGCAACGGAGGGGCCGATGCCGTGGATATAGGTCAGGGCAATCGGAACGCGCTTGCCTGTCGGGATGTTTACGCCAGCAATTCGTGCCACGCGGAGGGTTTCCTTTTCGTTGCGGTTCCGTAATGCCAGAACCTTTTTTCACAACACGCGGCGGCCTTTGATGCCGTGCCTCGTGCATTTCGGACAAAAGCGAATCGCATGGCTGCACCAATGGCCGCAGCGCAGCGATTCCCCATGAGAGCGCTTCGCCTATGGGGTTTTCCCGCAAACGTCAAGGGGGGCGTCAGACCTGCGCAAGCGTGGATGCGATCACGTCCGAAACCGTGTCCATGTCGGCCAGCCCGTTCACCCGATGCAGCTTGTCATGGGCGAAATAGTAACCCAGCAATGGCGCGGTCTGCTTGTAGTATTCCATCAGGCGGCGTCGCAGCGCATCTTCGGTATCGTCGGCGCGACGCTGAAGGTTGGTGGAGCCGCAGGCATCGCAGATGCCGGGTTGCGCCGTGGGGCGAGTGCGGTCATGCCAGACCTCTCCGCAGTCGCCGCAGGTGTAGCGCCCGGTGATCCGCTCCACCAGCACCTCGTCGTCGACCTGCATTTCGATCACCGCGTCAAGGGACCGGCCGGTTTTCGCCATCAGCCGGTCCAGCGCTGCCGCCTGGGGCAGTGTGCGCGGGAAGCCGTCAAAGATCGCCCCGGTCCCTTCCAGCGAATCAAGGCGTTCCTCGATCAGGCCGATCACGATCTCGTCGGTGACCAGTTCACCGCGCTCCATGACCTCGGCAACGCGTTGGCCCATCTCGGTGCCCGATGTGCGTGCCGCGCGCAGCATGTCGCCGGTGGAAAGCTGCACCATGCCGCGTGCCGAAACCAGCCGCTTGGCCTGGGTGCCCTTGCCCGCTCCCGGCGGGCCGATCAGGATGATGTTCATCGACGCGCCGGTCCCTTGGGTTTGCCCGTGGTGTTGCGGCTGCGCTTCTTGCCGCGCAACTGCGACTTCTCAAGAAGCCCCTCGTACTGGTGTGCCAGCAAATGCGACTGGACCTGGTTGATCGTGTCGATGGTCACCACCACCACGATCAGCACCGAAGTCCCCCCGAAATAGAACGGAATCGCCAGCTGGTCGCGCAGGATCTCGGGCAACAGACAGACAGCCGCCAGATAGAGCGCGCCGACTGTGACGATGCGGGTCACGACATAGTCCAGATATTCCTGCGTGCGCTGGCCGGGACGGATGCCGGGGATGAACCCGTTCTGGTTCTTGAGGTTCTCGGCCACTTCCTCTGTCTTGAACGACACATGCATCGTGTAGAAAAACGTGAAGAAGATGATCATGGCCGTGAAGAACAGCAGATACAGCGGCTGCCCGGGGCCGAAATAGGCCAGCACGGTCGCCATGAAATCGCCGGTCTGCTGCCCCGAGAACGTGGCCAGTGTGACCGGCAGAAGCAGCAACGACGAGGCAAAGATCGCCGGGATCACGCCTGCAGGATTCACCTTGATCGGCAGGTGCGAGGCGCCGCCGTCGAATACCTTCATGCCGACCTGGCGACGGGGGTACTGGATGGTGATCTTGCGCAGAGCGCGCTCCATGAACACCACGAAGGTGATCACCGCCACGACCATCAGAAGGATGCCGATGATGACCGCAGGCTGCAGTTCGCCCGAGCGACCCTGGCTGAAGAACTGTGCCAGCGCGGCGGGGATTTCGGCGATGATACCCACGAAGATGATCAGCGAGATGCCGTTGCCGATGCCGCGCGCAGTGATCTGCTCGCCCAGCCACATCAGGAACATGGTGCCGCCGACCAGCGTGATCATGCAGGAGATGCGGAAGAACCAGCCCGGATCGGTCACCAGTTCGCCCGCTTCCAGACTGACCGCAAGGCCATAGGACTGGAAAGTGGCCAGAATCACGGTCAGGTAGCGCGTGTACTGGTTGATCTTCTTGCGCCCCTGCTCGCCCTCTTTCTTGAGCTGCTGGAACGAAGGCACCATCGCCGTCATCAGCTGCACGATGATCGCGGCCGAGATGTAGGGCATGATTCCCAGCGCGAAGATCCCCATGCGGCTGATCGCGCCGCCGGTGAACATGTTGAGCATCCCGCCGATCCCGGCAGCCGCGTCATCCATGAATTCACGCAGCGCGATCCCGTCGATGCCGGGAACCGGAATATAGGTGCCGATGCGATAGACGATCAGCAGACCCAGCGCGAAAAGGATGCGGCGACGCAGGTCGGTCGCCTTGGCCAGCGCCCCCCAGCTTGAGTTCGAGGCCAGTTGCTCTGCAGCAGATGCCATGTTCACGTCTCTTTCGTGACAGCGCCGCCGAACCGGTTCCCGGTCGGCGGCGCGGAAAACCATGAGGAATGATGTAAGCGCCCGGCGGGCGGCTCACAACCTCTTATTCGGCGGCGGCCGCTTCGGCTTTGGGCGCGGGTACGATGATCTGCACCGTTCCGCCCGCTTTTTCGACCGCTTCGACCGCTGTTTTCGACGCTCCGGTGACCACCAGATCAATCTTTGTCGCGATCTCTCCCTTGGCCAGAACCCGCACGCCGTCGCGCTTGCGCCGCAGCAGCCCCGACGCGATCAATACGTCCTCGGTGATCGGTGCGCCTGCGTCCAGCTTGCCTTCGCCGATGAATTTCTCGATCAGGCCAAGGTTCACCACCGCGAATTCCTTGCGGTTGGGCTTGTTGAAGCCGCGCTTCGGCAGGCGGCGGTAAAGCGGCATCTGGCCGCCTTCGTAACCGCCCAGCGCCACGCCCGAGCGTGATTTCTGGCCCTTGACGCCGCGACCTGCGGTCTTGCCCTTGCCCGAACCCGGCCCGCGCGCCACGCGCTTCTTGGTTTTCGATGCGCCGGGATTGTCTTGCAGTTCGTTCAGTTTCATGTCGCTTCTCCTTCGCCGGAAACACCCCCGAAGCGAAAACGGGCGCACACGGCATGCAAATGATTATGTGGTGCCCGAACGGCACCGCCGCCAGCGTATAGGTGTGATCATTGCCAAAGGTCAAGGCCGGGTTTGCGTTTGCCGTTGTGGACCGGGCCTGCGACGTGTGTGGATCAGTCGCGCGCCGCCAGCACCCCGCCTGCGCGGCGATGGTCATAGGCAACGGAAGTTTCATAGCCCGTGATCTCGTCGCGCGCGGAAAGGGCGGAATAGGCAATGGATTTCAGATGATCCATGTCCCGCGCGATCAGGCTGACCACCAGATCGTAGCGCCCGGTGACCAGGAACACCTCGCGGATTTCGGGTACCGCGACCAGTTCGTCCATCAGCGCATCGATCCGCATCTGCCCGGCCTTCGAGATCTTGACGAACAGCACCGCCGCCAGCCCGTAGCCAAGCGCCTGCGGGTCCAACCGAGTTTCGGTGCCGGTGATGACGCCGTCGCGCCACAAGCGCCGGATCCGTTCGTGGCACGAGGACGGCGCCAGCCCCACCGCCGCTGCGATCTGCTTGTTCAACAGCCGCGCATCGTTCTGCAAAAGGCGCAAAATCTCGATGTCAGTTCGGTCAAGGGCCATGTTTGCCTCAGAAACGTCGAAAACACTTCGATTGAGCCGCGCGCCATCCTGTCGCAGCATAGGCTTGCGCGGCTTGGGCGGTCAATGTCGGCCGGACGGGATGCGGATGAGCGCGCGGGGGGGTGAATGCAGAGCGACAAACTGGCCGAGGCGCCATACCTTGACCCGGCGGACCCATCGTTCTCGGTCCGCTCAGAGGCAGTGCGCGCCGCCCGGTCGCAAGGGTGGTACGCGCACACGCCCTATGGGCTGGCGGTGCTGCGCTATGACGCGATGAAAGAGCTGCTTCTGCATCCGGCGCTGCGGCAGGGGTCCTATCGTTGGCCGGACCATTGCGGGGCAACGGGGCTTTGGGCGCAATGGTGGAAGCGGATCATGCTGAATGTCGAAGGCGCGGACCACGCGCGCCTGCGACGTCTGGCCATGCCTGCGTTTTCGCAGCGCCTGGTCAGCACCCTGATTCCCGACTTCCAGCAACTGTGCGATGCGTTGATCTCCGCGTTCGAACACGACGGGCGGTGCGAGTTCATGGCCGACTTCGCAGAGCCCTATGCCGCGCAGGTAATCTGTGCACTGGTGGGGGTGGATGCCGACGAATCCCGCGCGCTGACCGAACAGGCGGTGCAGATGGGGATGGCGCTGAGCGTCACCTATGCCCGCGACGAAGCCATTGCCGATGCCGCAATTTCCGGGATGTTCGCGTTTTCGGAACGGGTTGTCGCTACCCGCCGCGCCGCGCCGCGTGATGATTTCATCACCGCCCTGATCGGTGCCAGCACCGACGAGCGGCTGAGTGAGCAGGAATTGCATGACATGATCGTGCTGTCGATCTTTGGCGGGATCGACACCACCCGCAATCAGCTTGGACTGGCGATGGCGCAGTTCATGGACCACCCCGACCAGTGGCGCCTGCTGGCCGACAATCCCGACCTGGCGCGCGCGGCGGTCGAGGAGGTGATGCGCACGCGACCCACTGTCACATGGGTCACGCGCGAAGCGGTCGAGGATTTCACATACAACGGCCTGCAGATCGCGCGCGGTACAACGCTCCATCTGTTTTCGGAATCCGCCGCAACCGACCCCGCGCATTTCAGCCCCGGCTTCGACATTGCCGCGAAGCGCAAGCCGCATTTCGGGTTCGGCGGCGGGCGGCACCATTGCATCGGATCGCCCATCGCGCGGGGCGATATGACCGAGGCGCTGAAAATGCTGGCGCAGCGGTTGCCGAACCCGCGCACCGACGGCGTGGCGGAATGGCTGCCCGAAAGTGGCAACACCGGCCCCTTGCGCCTGCCGATCCGCTTCGATCCGCCAGGGGGGTGAGGGTCCCCGAGCTGTCCGCCGCAGGGCGTACGGGTGGGTGGGGTGCGCCCTGCGGCGGACAGTGGCGGACCTTGGCAGGGGGGCTCAGCGCTGGCGCAAACGGTCCAGCGCGCGGCGGGCGGCCCCGCCGCGCAACGCAATCGCCAGCACGAAGCCGATCGCAAAGGCCGCAAGGTCGGCGATCCAGACATCGGTGGCCTCGGCCAGCAGGCCGATCACCAGCCGCACCAGAAGGAAGCTGCCGATCAGCCCGAAGGCTGCGATGCGTGCGCGCGGGCTCTGCCCGGCTTCGTGCCAACGGACCAGTGTCCACGCACCGACAAGGCCCAAGACCGTCGGCAGCGCGCCCATAAGCCAGCCCTGGCCGGGCGTCAGCGCACCGAACACCGCCGCGCCCAGCGCGGGCGGCACCACCAGCAGCACCGCCAGCGCGGGGCGTCCGTAGCTCTGGGCGGTGAACTTTCCAAGGGCGGCAAGCAACACCACCGACAGCGCGGCCTGTGCGGGACCGGGATGTACCAGCGGATAGCCGAAATAGCGCACCAGATGTTCGACCGGAAACTGGCGGTTCTCCCACATCCAGGCCTGCGCGGCCGCCGAATATCCCACCCATTCAAGTGCCTGCAGTCGCCAGCCCGCCGCCCCTGCCCCGCCGATCAGCCCCTGCGCTCCTGCCCAGAACGCCGCTTCGGCCCCTGCAAGCAGCACGATCACGCCCCACAGAAGACCCGGCAGAGGCAGGATCAGCGGCGCGGTGTAGTCGGGCGCCGGATCGTCGGGATGGTGATCGTCAGGTTCGGGATCGGACATGACAAGCCCCGGTCGCTTTGGTTGACCTTGCACCATGCCAGCGATAATCGGTGCAAGGCTGCTTTTCCAGATGCCGCTTACCCACACGGAGCACCTTTTCATGTCCGACACCGCCCCCCGGCACAGCCCGCGCGTGTTTTCCGGCATCCAGCCTTCGGGCGGGTTGACGCTGGGAAATTATCTGGGCGCGCTCAAGCGTTTTGTCGAAACGCAGGATCGTGGCACCGAGACGATCTATTGCCTTGTAGATCTGCACGCCATCACTGTCTGGCAGGACCCCGACAAGTTGCGCCGCGCCACCCGCGAGGCCGCCGCAGGGTTCATTGCGGCCGGGATCGACCCTGCGCGCTCGATACTGTTCAACCAGAGCCAGGTCGGCGCGCATGCGGAAATGGCGTGGGCGTTCAATTGCGTGGCGCGTATGGGCTGGCTGAACCGGATGACCCAGTTCAAGGACAAGGCGGGCAAGAACCGCGAAAATGCCAGCGTGGGGCTGTTTGCCTATC
>SKKS01000101.1 GCA_007123625.1 Paracoccaceae bacterium | reverse complement strand
GCCGCATGTACCGCTTCGGTCGCCACATTCCCCGAGGCACCGGGCGCATAAGGGCAGCCCCCCAACCCCCCCACGGCGGCATCGAACACCCGCACCCCCAGGTCCAGCGAGACCGCGATATTTTCCAGCGCCCGCCCGCCCGTGTCGTGATAATGCCCTGCAAGCTGCGCGGCGGGTTGTTCCTGCAAAACCGCGCGCAGCATGGCGGCGATGGTGTCCGGGCGCCCCGCGCCGATGGTATCGCCCAGCGACACCTCGTAGCAGCCCAGGTCGCGCAACGCCGCCACCACCCGGGCCACGGCGCCGGGCGCCACCGGCCCGTCATAGGGGCAGTCGGTCACGCACGACACATACCCCCGCACCGGAAGCCCCACCGCGCGCGCAGCCTCGGCCACGGGCCGGAACCGCTCGAAGCTCTCGGCGATCGAGCAGTTGAGGTTTGCCCGGCTGAACCCTTCCGACGCCGCGCCAAAGATCGCCACCTCGTCGGCCCGCGCGGCGATGGCCCGCTCCAGCCCCTTCATGTTCGGCGTAAGCGCGGCATAGCGCACGCCCTGCGCCCGCGCGATCCCGGCCAGCACATCGGCGCTGTCGGCCATCTGCGGCACCCATTTCGGGCTGACGAAACTCGCCACCTCGATCCGTCGGAACCCGGCACGGCTCAGGCAGTCCACCAGCGCCACCTTCGCCGCCGTGGGGATCAGACGCTTTTCGTTCTGCAACCCGTCGCGCGGGCCCACCTCGAAGATCTCGACCGCGGTCATGGCTCAGCCCTCCGGTGGCGGATAGAAATCGCGGGTGTAGATCTGCGCCGGGCCGTCGCGCACCACGGCGCGCCTGAATGCTGCGCGTGCCTCGCATGCCGCCAGATACGCCGCCGCCCGGTCTGGCAGCCCCACAAAGCGCTGCGCCAGCCACACCGCAAATCCCAGCGCAATATCCGCCACGCTGAAATCACCGGCGACCCATCCCGGCCCGACAACCCCCAGCGCGTTTTCCAGCCGCTTCGCCTCCAGCCGCATGACCGTGGGCGACCGCATCCAGTCCTCGCGCAACACGCTGTGCTGTTGCGTCAGGTTGGCCAGATGCGCGCCCAGGGTTTCGGCGTAATGCAACCCCTGCAGGAAGGCCGCGCGCCGGGGCGCGCCCTCGGCCACCCGCAGATGCGGCGCCCGTGTTTCGGCCAGATACAACAGGATCGCGCCGCTTTCGCACATCGCCTGTCCGTCGATCTCGACCGCGGGCACACGTCCGGCAGGCGAGCGCGCCAGATGCTCCGCGCTGCGCAGCGACCGGTCAAGGAAGCTGCACATGACCACCTCATGCGGCGCGCCGATCTCCTCAAGCGCCCAGAGCACCCGGAACGACCGCGATTGCGGGACATGCCAAAGCCGGATCACGCGCCCGCCCCTGTTCCACGTGCAGTTGGCTGATCGTCGGCATTTTCTTGCCGGAAATACGCGACACCCCGCACCCGGCGCCGCACCCCGTCCAAAGGCGCACTCATGCCCCGGGGTCCTCGGTTTCCAGCCGCACCAGCGCGGCCCCCGCCTCGACTTGCGCACCGGCGTCCGCCAGCACCTCGGCCACGCGGCCCGCATAGGGTGCCGCCAGCGTGTGTTCCATCTTCATCGCCTCCAGCACCGCCAGCCGGGCGCCGACCGCGACCGCATCGCCCGCGCGCACGAAGACCGCCTTGACCAGCCCCGGCATGGGCGCCAGCACCAGCCCGTCAGCGGCCCCCGCCTCGGCCGCGCGTGCCAGGGGGTCAGGGATGGCGAACACACGCGGCACAGCCCCGAACAGCACCACGTTGTCCCCAATCCGCGCAGCGCGCTGGTCCATGCGCGCGCCGTCGATCCACCAGCCCCCGGCCCGAAAGCGCGCCTCCATCGCCTGCCCGGCGTGGGTCACCGCGATATGAACGGGGGCGTACGGCTCAACCCGCAGTTCATGGCGCGCCTCGCCCGCCAACAGGGTCACCGCATGCCGCATGGGCGCCCAGAGGGTGAATCCGCACAAGCCGTCCACGCCGCTCCCTTCCGCCGCCACCGCGCCTGTGGCGGGCGCATCCAGTCCCGTGGCCACCAACGCCACCAGCGCCAGCTCCCGCGCGCTCGCCTCGGGTGCGGTCAGAAGCGCACCCAGATCCCGCGCGATCAGCCCGGTGTCCACGTCGCCCGCCGCAAAGCCCCCGTGGCGCGTCAGCGCGCCCAGAAACGCCAGGTTGGTGACCGTGCCCGCAACCTCGGTCCCTGCCAGCGCCGCGCCCAGCCGCCGGAGCGCCACGGCACGGGTCGGGCCATGAGTGATCACCTTGGCGATCATCGGGTCGTACCAGGGGCTGATGCTGTCGCCAGCCCGCACACCTGAATCGGTGCGCGCCGCCGGGTCGAAACGCAGATGGTCCAGCCGACCCGTCGCAGGCAAGAACCCTGCCGGCACGTCTTCGGCATAAAGGCGCGCCTCGAACGCATGCCCGGTGATGGCCAGATCGTTCTGCGCGCAGGGCAGGCCTTCGCCCGACGCCACGCGCAGCTGCCATTCCACCAGATCGACGCCGGTGATCGCCTCGGTCACCGGGTGTTCCACCTGCAGCCGGGTGTTCATCTCCATGAACCAGAAACCGTCCGGGCGCAGGCCACGGCTACCATCGACAATGAACTCGACCGTGCCCGCGCCCTTGTAGCCGATGGCACGCGCCGCACGCACGGCGGCCTGCCCCATGGCGGCACGCATCTCGGGGGTCATGCCAGGCGCAGGGGCTTCCTCGATCACCTTCTGGTGGCGCCGCTGAAGCGAGCAGTCGCGCTCAAACAGATGCACCGCATCCGTACCGTCGCCAAAGACCTGCACCTCGATATGGCGCGGCTTGGCGATGAATTTCTCCACCAGGACGGCGTCGTTGCCGAACGCGGTCGCGGCCTCACCCCTGGCGCTTTCCAGCGCGTCCATGAACCGATCGGGCGTCTCGACCAGCCGCATGCCCTTGCCTCCGCCCCCGGCGACCGCCTTGATCATCACCGGATATCCGATCGCATCGGCGGCGCCTGCCAGATGCTCGGCGTCCTGATTGGCGCCGTGATAGCCCGGCACGACCGGCACGCCGGCCTCGGCCATCAGCGCCTTGGCGGCGTCCTTCAACCCCATGGCGCGGATCGCGTGGGCCGACGGACCGACGAAAGTCAGGCCCGCCGATTCGACCGCGTCGACAAAATCGGGGTTCTCGGACAGGAACCCGTAGCCCGGATGAATGGCCTGCGCCCCGGAGTCGCGCGCGGCCCGAATGATCACATCCCCACGCAGGTAGCTGTCGCGCGGGGCCGGGCCGCCGATATGGATGGCTTCGTCGGCAAGTTCGACATGCAGCGCGCGCGCATCGGCATCGGAATAAACGGCCACGGTACGCACCCCAAGGCCGCGCGCCGAGCGGATGATCCGGCAGGCGATTTCGCCGCGATTGGCGATCAGGATCTTGTCGAACATGGTTCAGCATCCTCTTGCGGTGTCGACGGGGGGCGCTGCCCCCCATCGCCTGACGGCGATTCCCCCCCGGAGTATTTTCGGCAAGATGAAGGCACGGGCGTTTCATCTTGCCGGAAATACTCCCGCCGGAGGCATCAAGTCTTTCTACATCCGGAACACGCCGAAACGTGTCTCGGGGATGGGCGCGTTCAGCGCGGCCGACAGCGACAGCGCCAGCACCGCGCGGGTCTTGCGCGGATCGATGATTCCGTCATCCCAAAGCCGCGCGCTGGCATAGAGGGGGTGCGACTGGCGCTCGAACATCTCGACCGTGGGGCGCTTGAACGCCGCTTCCTCCTCGGCGCTCCAGTCCTTGCCCGCGCGCTCCATCGCGTCGCGTTTCACCGTGGCCAGCACGCCCGCCGCCTGCGCCCCGCCCATGACGGAAATGCGCGCGTTGGGCCAGGTCCAGAGGAACCGCGGCGAATACGCCCGCCCGGCCATGCCGTAGTTGCCCGCGCCGAAACTGCCGCCCACCAGCAGCGTGATCTTCGGCACCGAAGTGGTGGCCACAGCCGTCACCATCTTGGCGCCATGACGCGCGATGCCTTCGTTCTCGTACCGTCGACCCACCATGAAGCCGGTAATGTTCTGCAAGAATATCAGCGGGATACGGCGCTGGCTGCACAATTCGATGAAATGCGCGCCCTTGACCGCAGAGTCGGAGAACAACACCCCGTTGTTGGCGACGATCCCCACCGGGCAGCCCATGACATGGGCGAATCCGGTGACCAGCGTTTCGCCGAAACGGGCCTTGAACTCGTCCAGGCGCGAGCCATCCACGACGCGGGCGATCACCTCGCGGATGTCATAGGGGGTGCGCAGATCGGCGGGCACCACGCCCAGAATTTCGTCAGGGTCATAGGCCGGATCTTCGGGGCTGGTCCAGGCGACGGTTTCGGGTTTGTGGCGGTTGAGGTGGCTGACCGCGCGTCGCGCCAGCGCCAGCGCGTGGGCGTCATCCTCGGCCAGGTAGTCGGCCACGCCGGACAGCCGCGTGTGCACGTCGCCCCCGCCCAGATCTTCGGCCGAGACGACTTCGCCCGTCGCGGCCCTGACCAGCGGCGGCCCTGCCAGAAAGATGGTGCCCTGACCCTTCACGATGATGGTGACATCCGACATCGCGGGCACGTAAGCGCCACCGGCAGTGCACGAGCCCATGACCACGGCGATCTGCGGAATGCCCTTCGCGCTCATTTGCGCCTGATTGAAGAAGATGCGACCGAAATGGTCGCGGTCCGGAAACACCTGATCCTGCTGCGGCAGGTTGGCGCCGCCGCTGTCCACCAGATAGATGCAGGGCAGATGATTGGCCTCGGCAATCTCTTGCGCGCGCAGGTGTTTCTTGACCGTCATGGGGAAATAGGTGCCGCCCTTGACCGTGGCATCGTTGCACAGGATCATGCACTCCTGCCCCGAAACGCGCCCGATCCCGGCGATCACGCCCGCGCAGGGGGCGGCGTTGTCGTACATGCCGTGCGCTGCCGTGGCGCCGATTTCCAGAAACGGGCTGCCCGGATCCAGCAGGTTTGCCACCCGTTCGCGCGGCGGCATCTTGCCCCGGGCGCGGTGGCGGTCGCGCGCGGCCTTGCCACCGCCTTCGGCAGCGATCGCGGCGGCCTGCGCGACACTATCCAGTGCGGCCAGATGCGCGGCGCGATTGACACGGAAACTGTCGGCGCCGGTCAGGATGGAAGAGGTGAGTTTCATGCCGTATCATCCTGTTCAACAAGGGTTTCGCGCAATCGCTTGCGCTGTACCTTCCCGGTCACGGTCATTGGCAGGGTATCCATGAAATGCACCGCGCGCGGGGTCATGTGGGGGGACAGATGCCTGCCGACATGGGCGCGCAAGGCTTCGGCCAGGGCCATGTCCGGAACATGGCCCGGCGCGACGACGATGCAGGCGGTGACCGCTTCGGTGCGCGCCGGGTCCGGCAGTCCGACCACGGCGGCCACCGCCACGGCGGGGTGGTGCATGAGGCAGTCCTCGATCTCGGCCGGGCCGATGCGGTATCCGGCCGAGGTGATGACGTCATCCGCGCGACCGACAAAGCGCAGATAGTCCCCGTCCCAGACACCCTGATCGCCGGTGCGCATCCAGTCGCCCGCGAACTTGTCCGCCGTGGCCAGCGGATTGTTCCAGTAACACAGGAACATCGACGCCGCACCGCGCCGGATGGCAATGTCGCCTTCGCCGCTGGTGGGCTGGCCGTCGGGATCCAGCACGGCAAGGTCGAATCCCGGCACCGTGCGGCCGATTGCGCCGGGACGGGGCGCGAACAGGGCGGCGCAGCTTGAGGCCACCATGTTGCATTCGGTCTGGCCGTAGAATTCGTTGATGGTCAGGCCAAACGCCGTCTGTCCCCAGGCCAGCATCTCGGCGCCCAGCGGCTCGCCGCCCGAACCGACGCTGCGCAGGCCCGGAATCCGGACCCCGTCGGCGCGCAGCCGCTTGAGAGCAGTTGGTGGGAAAAACACATTTCGCACAGTTGCTTCCCGGATGATGTTGACGCATTCCACGCTGTCGAATTTCGCCATCCGCGCGGCCACCACCGGCACACCCAGCGCCAGCCCCGGCATCAGCACATCAAACAGCCCGCCGATCCAGGCCCAATCGGCGGGGGTCCAGAGGCAATCGCCCGGCTGGCCCAGCATGTCGTGGCTGATCTCGACCCCCGGCAGATGCCCGCTCAGCACCCGGTGCCCATGCAGCGCCCCCTTGGGCGCGCCGGTGGTGCCCGAAGTATACATCAGCACCGCCGGGTCCTCGGGGCCGGTATCGGCCATCGGGTGACAGGTGTCGAAATCCAGCGGCAGTTCCTCGGGGATGTGCCGCAGGAGGTCGAACCCGTCCAGAAGGTCGAAGCCCTCGGCATCGGTCACCACATGGGCGGCTGCGCTGTCGCGCAGGCGGGTGTCCAGCGCATCGCGGCCAAACAGTCGGAACAGCGGGATCGAGATCGCGCCAAGGTGCCAGATCGCCAGATGCGCGGCGGCGGTCCAGCCGCTTTGCGTGCGCAACACCCCCACCCGGTCGCCGCGCTGAACCCCGGCGGCGGCCAGATGCGCGGCCAGCGCGTGGGTCATGCCCGCAAGCCGGGCATAGCTGATATCAGTGCGCGCGCCGTCCGACAGATCAATCAACGCCACGCGCCCCGGATCGCGCGCCGCCCAGTCATGGCAGGCCTGCGCCGCCATGCTGAGCCGTGCCGGAATGTCCCAGCGGAAGCCCTTGCGCAGGCTTTGGAAATCGCGGTTGTGCGGCAGTGTGGGGCGCATCTGTTCAACCCCCGCCCATGGCAAGGCGACGCAGGGTCAGAACCTTTTCGCCGGTCAATTGCATCAGGCACAGCGCTTCGTTGAAAGCCTCGCCATCGGTGTTCCAGCCCTGCAACGCTTCATAGGCGCAAAGAGTTTCGCGCCATGCCATCCAGCGATCCTGCATCTCGGCCAGAAGCGGCGCGCCTGCGGGGCGTTCGGCGAAGCGGGACAGATCGGCAAGGATCATGTCGGCGGCCAACTCGCCTTCGTACAGGAAATAAAAATCATCCCGCAACACACTCTCCAGAAACGCATACTCCGCCATCATGCAGGTCGCCGCCCCGGTCCCGCCCATTGCCGTGGCACAGGCCGTCGCCCCAAGACCGATACAATCCGGGCCAGGGTCCGATTCCAGACAATGCTGGATCGGCGCCGGGTCGAACGGAACCTCCTGCGCGAGCGCGGCACAAGGCACAAGAAACGTCGACAACGCCATGAGAATGCGCATTTCTTCCCTCTCCTTGCCGCCTGCCGCTCCGGACCGTGTCAGATCATCGCTGCCATCAACTCGCGCCCCACCAGCATGCGGCGGATTTCCGAGGTGCCGGCGCCGATTTCCATGAGTTTCGCGTCGCGGAACAGGCGGCTGACCGGGCTGTCGTTCATGAACCCGGCCCCGCCCATGGCCTGTACCGCCTGATGCGCCTGCACCATCGCCTGTTCGCTGGCATAAAGCACGCAGGCCGCCGCATCGGCGCGGGTCACCGTGCCCCGGTCGCAGGCCCTGGCAACCTCGTAGACATAGGCGCGGGCGGTGTTCATCGCCGTGTACATGTCCGCGATCTTGCCCTGCATAAGCTGGAAATTTCCAATGGGTTGACCGAATTGGCGGCGTTCTTTCATGTAGGGCATCACCTCGTCCAGGCAGGCCGCCATGATCCCCGTGCCAATTCCGGACAGCACCACGCGTTCGTAATCCAGCCCCGACATCAAGACACGAACGCCGCGCCCTTCCTCGCCCAGCACGTTTTCGAACGGCACCGCCACATCGTCGAAGATCAACTCGGCGGTATTGGACCCGCGCATGCCGAGCTTGTCGAAATGGGGGCTGGTGCTGAAGCCCGCCATCTCTTTTTCCACCAGAAATGCCGTGATGC
>SKKS01000355.1 GCA_007123625.1 Paracoccaceae bacterium | reverse complement strand
GACCATCGTCGTCACGGTCTCGGCCAGCGCTTCGGCGACTTGTGCCTGCGTGATCTCGGTTTCCTTGGGCACCCCGTTAAGCAGGTCGCGGCCTCGGATCTGCATGGCCGCGCCGCGCCCGTCATCGGGCATGCGGGCGGTGCCGATGGTGCATTTGATCTTTTCCGCCGTCGCTTCGCCGATCAGCAGGTTCTGCTGGCGGCGCAGGTAGCTGATGATCGCCTCGTCCATGCGGTCGCCGCCTACCCGTACCGAACGCGCATAGACGATGTCGCCCAGCGACAGCACCGCAACCTCGGTCGTGCCGCCGCCGATGTCGACCACCATCGACCCGGTTGGGTCTGTGATGGGCATGCCCGCACCGATGGCCGCAGCGATGGGCTCGGAAATCAGCCCCGCGCGCCGCGCGCCTGCTGACAGCACCGATTGCCGGATCGCACGCTTTTCCACGGGCGTGGCGCCATAGGGCACGCAGACGATGACCTTGGGCTTCGAGAACATCGTATTGCGGTGCACCTTGCGGATGAAATGCTTGATCATTTCTTCCGCCACGTCGAAGTCTGCGATCACGCCGTCGCGCATGGGGCGGATGGCTTCAATACTGCCGGGCGTGCGACCGAGCATCAGCTTGGCATCTTCGCCCACGGCCAGCACCGCCTTGCGCCCGTCCTTGATGTGATAGGCCACCACCGACGGTTCATTCAGGATGATCCCACGCCCCTTGACGTAGACAAGCGTGTTGGCGGTGCCAAGGTCGATCGCCATGTCCGAGGAGAACAGGCCAGACAGAAAGGACATTCCGGGATTCCTGCGTTCATCAAAACGGGAGACCGCCCGGGCTATGGCCGGACGGTCAATGCGCCCTTATAGGCGCGTGCGGGTGGCGGGGTAAAGGGGCGCGAATGGGCCGTGCAGGGCGATATGCGTCCCGCCGCCTATCACGATGCGGTCATTGCCCCCCACACCGATGTTCCGGGCCGCCCGTCTCAACCCGCGTGAATCATGGCGCTGGCGTTGCCGCGCGCTTGCGCCAGCACTAGCCTGTTGAGCGCATTGATATACGCCCGGGCCGAGGCGACGACCGTGTCTGTGTCCGACGACTGCCCGGTAAAGATCCGCCCGTCCTGTTCCAGCCGTACACTGACCGTGGCCTGCGCGTCGGTGCCTTCGGTCACGGCATGGACCTGATACAGTTCCAGATTCGCGTCATGCGGGAACAGCATGCGCACGGCGTTGAAGGTGGCATCGACGGGGCCGTCGCCGGTGGCATCGACGGACGCTTCGGTACCGCCGACGATCATGGTCAGTTCGGCCTCTTGCGGGCCTTCGGTGCCGCAGATCACGCGCAGCTTGCGCAGCTGCAGGTGATCGTCGGCGGCGCTGGCGGCGGTGTCCTGCATCAATGCAACAAGGTCGTCGTCGTAGACTTCCTTCTTGCGGTCGGCCAGCGCCTTGAAGCGCACGAACACGTCCTTCAACTGGTTGTCGGCCAGTTCATACCCCAGTTGCGATAGCTTCGCGCGCAGCGCGGCGCGGCCCGAATGCTTGCCCATGACCAGATTGGTGGCGGTCAGGCCGATATCCTCGGGGCGCATGATTTCGAAGGTTTCGGCATTCTTGAGCACGCCATCCTGATGGATGCCGGATTCGTGTGCGAAGGCGTTCTTGCCCACCACGGCCTTGTTGAACTGCACCGGAAAGCCCGACACCGCCGCCACCATGCGCGAGATGTTCATGATTCTGGTGCTGTCGATGGACGTCGCATAAGGCAGGATGTCGTTGCGCACCTTGAGTGCCATCACCACCTCTTCCAACGCGGTGTTGCCCGCGCGTTCGCCAAGGCCGTTGATGGTGCATTCGATCTGGCGCGCGCCCGCTTCCACGGCGGCCAGCGCGTTCGCCGTGGCCATGCCAAGGTCGTTGTGGCAATGCGTGGCGAAGACAATCGCATCCGCGCCGGGCACACGTTCGCGCAGCATGGCGATGATTTCGGCCGATTCGCGGGGATAAGTATAACCCACCGTGTCGGGGATATTGATGGTGGTGGCCCCGGCCTTGATCGCGGTTTCCACCACGCGGCACAGGTAATCGCGTTCGGTCCGGGTGGCGTCCATCGGCGACCATTGCACGTTGTCGCACAGGTTGCGCGCGTGGGTCACGGTGTCATGGATGCGCTGGACCATTTCATCCTGATCCAGCTTCGTGATCTCGCGGTGCAGGGGCGAGGTGCCGATGAAGGTATGAATGCGCGGGCTTTTCGCCTCGCGGATCGCTTCCCAGCAGCGGTCGATGTCGGTGAAATTCGCCCGCGCCAGCCCGCAGATGGTGGCGCGCTGTGCCAGCCGCGCGATTTCGCGCACTGCCTGAAAATCACCGTCCGAGGCGATGGGAAACCCGGCCTCGATGATGTTCACGCCCATTTCATCCAGAAGCTGTGCGATCTCAAGCTTCTCGGAATGGCTCATCGTGGCGCCGGGGGATTGTTCGCCGTCGCGCAGGGTGGTGTCGAATATCAGGACCTGGTCCTGTTCGGAAGTGGCGGTTGTCATGGTGTGTTCCTCGAGATCCTTGGCCGTATGAAGCGGTCCGGGCGCTGGTCACCTCTGAGCGGTCGCGCCCGAGGGCACGCTCAGAGGCGGCTAAGGAGGAGAATCCGGCATGCCATGCGCATGCCGACATCGGGTGCGGCGGTCAGGGCAGGGACGATATGTCGGGGCCGATCCATGCGCGCGACTATACGTCCCGCATCGGAAATGAAAACCCCGAAAATCGCCCGGTCCTCAGGCGGTCACAACGCCTGCGGCGATGCGGCCAAGCTCGTCGGCGCACTTCGCCCCGCGCCCGCACCCGGCCACCGCAACCGACATGCGCGCATCCAGTCGCCGGATGGCGGGGCGGTCTTCGGGGGTGAAGACGGTCACGCAGGCTTCGGTGTGCATGCGGGCGGTGTTCAGCCCCGGCATCAGCCCTGCGATAAGGTCGCGCTGATAGGCGCCAACGTCGGCCGAGCCGCCGCTGCGGAACCAGTCGGCGACGGCATCAGTGCTTGCCAGCGGGCGATCATCCGGGTCGCCGCCGATCTTCACATACATCCGCCCATCCGGGTATCGGATCGGCGGCAGCAGGTACGGCACATCGCCGCCGGGCGTGCGATAGACCAGCGTGGGCATGTCGCCCAGCGCCGCGACTTCGTCCGGGTCCAGCGCGAAGAACGCGATGGTGCGGGCATAGACCGCCAGCGGCAGGGGCTGCGGCAACAGGGTGTTGGCCCAGCCGCCATTGGCCACCAGCACCCGGTCGGCGTGAAAATCGCCTGCGTCGGTAATGACATCCACGCCCGTCGCGCCGGTTTCCAGCCGCAATGCTGTTGCCGCGACAACTACGGCACCCGCACGTCGGGCCGCTTCGGTTTGTGCAGCCACCATGCGGCGGGGGTTCACATGGCCAGCGCCGCGCGCCTCGAAGCGGGTTTCGATCCCCGGCGGAAAGGCGAAGCAGGGAAAGCGTGCCGCTAGTTCGGCGCCGCGCAGGGTTTCGGCCACGATCCCGGCCTCGGCCTGCACATCGGCCACGCGGCGCATGTAGTCGCTGCCCGCGGGCGCAGCGATCATCGCCCCCGATTCGGTGAAGAATCCGATGCCGCTTTCGGCCTCGATCTGTGCATACCGCGCGATCGAGGCCCGGCTGACCGCGCTCCAGTAGCTGTCGGGGTCCAGCGCACGGGTGATCCGGCCTTCGTCCCAGTGGCTGGCGAAAACGCCGGTGTGCGCGGCCTTGTCCGCAGGCTCTGCCGGGCCGATCAGCAGCACCGCGTGGCCCGCGCGCGCCAGATGCCGCGCCGCCGCCGATCCGATGGGCCCGCGCCCGATCACCGCGATTGTCATGTGCGTGTCACTCCGTTGCCCGCCGTTGCGCATGACGATACCGCGTGGTGCAGGATTGGAAAGGGGGCGCTCTGGTCCTTGACGGGGCGGGGCGCTATGGCTGTGCATTGATGGGCGGTAGGTGGCGGAAGGTGGGCAGGGCAGCGATGGCGGATACGGAAATTGCCGTGATCGGCGCGGGCGTGGTGGGGCTTTCGGTGGCGCTGCGGCTGGCCGACGAAGGGCGGGCGGTCACGCTGATCGCGCCACCGGATGCGGGCGAAGGGGCATCTTGCGGCAACGCGGGCGTAATTGCCGATTATGCGGTGCTGCCTGTCGGTACGCCCGATGTTCTGCGCAACCTGCCTTCGCTGCTTTTCGACAGGCACAGCCCGCTGGCAATCCGGCGCTCGGCGCTTTTGTCGTTGGTGCCGTGGCTCTTGCGGTTCGCGGTGCAGTCGCTGCCGGGACCGGCACGGCGCAACGCGCAGGTGATCGCCGCACTTCTGGCCGAAGCCGCGCCGGAGTGGCGCGCGCAGGCAGACCGGATCGACGCGGGGGATTTGCTGCGGCAACGCGGGTCGCTGTACCTGTACGAGCGGGCGGCGGATATTTCGGACACGGCGCTGGAATGGCAGCGCAGCCTGGGCGTTACGGTGGAACGGATCGGGCGGGATGAGTTGGGCCAACTGGAGCCCGGCCTGCCTGCGGATGTGGGGGTGGGTGCCGCGTTCTTCCCGCAAACGATGACCGTCACCGATCCGGGGGCGCTGATGCGGCGGCTGGCGGCTGCGGTCGCGGCCGCCGGAGTGGCGCGGATTGCGGCGCGCGCCACGGCGCTGGAGGTGCAGCCGCAGGGCGTTGCGCTGCGTTGTGACGACGGCACCGCATTGCGGGCCGCGCGCGTGGTCATTGCTGCGGGGGCCTGGTCGCGCCCGCTGGCGCGCATGGCCGGGGACCGGGTGCCGCTGGAAACCGAACGGGGCTATCACATCGAGTTCGACATGCACGACCAGCCGCTGACCCGCCAGATGACACCGGTTTCACGCGGCTTCTACTTCTGCCCGATGGCGGGTCGGTTGCGGGTGGCGGGCACGGTCGAACTGGGCGGGCTGGCCGCTCCCCCGTCGCCCCACCGCGTGCGGATCATCGAAGAGGGCGCGCGCGCCCTGTTGCCCGACCTGCCCGCGGTTTCGCGCCACTGGATGGGATTTCGCCCGTCGCTCCCCGATTCGGTGCCGGTGATCGGCCCGTCGCGCGCGGGCGAGCGGGTGCTGAATGCCTTCGGTCACGGGCATCTGGGCCTGACGCTGGCGCCAGTGACGGCACGGATCGTGGCCGATCTGGTCGCGGGCCGGGCGCCCGGCCTCGCGTTGGAGCGCTATTCGCCGGCGCGGTTCTGAACCAGCGCGCGCAGGCTTGCGCCCGCCACCAGCGTCGCGAAGATCCCTGCCGCCACGGCGACGATGCTGGGCCCCGAGGGCGTGTCCAGCCGCAGCGACATCTGCAATCCGCCCCAGACCGCGACGCCGCCGATGGTGATTGCGGAGATGGCCATGGCTTCGGGGCTGCGGGCCAGCGTGCGTGCGGCGGCGGCCGGGATGATCAGCATCGCCGCGATCAGCAGCGCACCGATCACCTTGAGCGCCACCGCCACCACCACCGCCAGCGCCACGGTCAGCACCATGCGTTCGCGCGCGGGGTCGATGCCCGCGGCATGGGCGAGGTCTTCGTTCAGCGTGGCGGTCAGCAACGCCGACCAGCGCCACACCATCAGCCCCGCCACCAGCCCTGAGCCTGCGACAATCACCGCAAGGTCGGCGCGCGACACTGCCAGGATGTCCCCGAACAGATACGCGCTCAGGTCCACCCGCACCGTGGGCAGGAACGACACCGCCACCAGACCAAGCGCCAGCGCCGAATGCGCCAGCACACCCAGCGTGGTGTCCATAGCCCAGCCGCGCCCCGCAAGGGTCGACACGATCATCGCCATCACCAGCGCGATCAGCATGGTGCCAACGAAGATCGACATCTGGAAGGCCAGCGCCAGCGCCACCCCCAGAATGGCCGCATGCGCGGTCGCATCGCCGAAATATGCCATACGCCGCCAGACCACGAAACAGCCCAGCGGCCCGGTGGCCACGGCCACGGCCAACCCAGCAAGCAAGGCACGCATCATGAAGTCATCCAGAATCAAGGGGCTGTAACCTTTTCCTGCGCGTGGTCATGCGTATGCCCGGCGGGGCCGTGTGTGCAGTCCGCATCATGGGTGTGATCGTGGTCATGTTGATAAAGTGCAAGCGCGCCTGCGGTGCCCAGCCCGAAAAGTGCGCGGTACTCCGGCGCGCGCGACACCACGCTGGGGGCGCCCTGGCAGCAGATATGCCCGTTGAGGCAGATCACCCGGTCCGACGCGCTCATCACCACATGCAGGTCGTGGCTGACCAGCAGCACTGCGCATCCCGTGGTCCGGCGCACCTGGTCGATCAGCCGGTAGAAGGCGGCGACGCCGGGCTGGTCCAGCCCTTGCGTGGGTTCGTCCAGCATCAGCAGGTCCGGGTCCGACAGCAACGCGCGCGCCAGCAGCACGCGCTGGAACTGGCCGCCCGAAAGGGTCGCCATGTCCTGCGCGATGACATCCGGCACACCCACCTGCGCCAGTGCCCGGACGATCTGCACCTCCGTCTTTCGCCTTGGCAACGAAAGGAAGCGCCGTACCGGCAGCGGAAGTGCGGCGTCGATATGCAGACGCTGCGGCACATAACCGATGCGCAGCCCGGCTGTGCGCGTCACCTGTCCGCGCGTGGCTGGCAGTACCCCAAGGAGCGCGCGCAGCAGGGTGGATTTGCCCGACCCGTTCGGCCCGACGATTGTCACAATCTCGCGTGCGGCGATATTCAGATCCACCTCCCGCAGCACGGTGTTGCCGCGATAGGCGACACTCAGCTTGCGGGCGGCGATCAGGGCGGGACCGGCGCTCATGCGGCGTCCCGGCATTTCGGGCACAGGCCCGTGGCTTCGATGTTGACCCGCTCGGCCACGAAGCCCAGCGCATTGGCGGTTTTCTCGACTGCGGCGCGCGGGGCGTCGATCGGGGCCTCGGCGATGGCGCTGCAGGTGCGGCAGATCAGGAACACCGCCTGATGATCCTCGCCCGGGTGGGCGCAGGCGATGAACGCGTTGAGCGCCTGCACCCGGTGCGCAAATCCATTCTCCACAAGGAAATCCAGCGCACGATAGGCCACCGGGGGCTGGCGTCCGAACCCGGCGGCGACCAGCCGGTCCAGAACCTCGTAGGCGCCAAGTGCACGGTGTTCCTGCAGCAGAATCTCCAACGTGCAGCGACGCACCGGGGTCATCCGCAACCCGCGCGCCCGTGCCACCTGATCGGCACGTGCCAGGCCATCGCGGCGGCAATGGCTGTGATCATGGGAGGTGAATGCGTGGCCGGGGTGCGCCGGGGCAGACATGGGCGACCTTTCTTGACTTGTTATGGTATAACATAATAAGGCTTGCGCAAAGACGGAACAAGAGGACCGACCCAATGCGTTACACCATCACGTTGATTGGCGCCAGTCTGGCCCTGCCGGCCTATGCTGATGCGCCCCGGATCATGACCGACACACCCGTGGTGCACGCGCTGGTCGCGCAGGTCATGGGGGACCGCGGCACGCCGGATCTGTTGCTGGACCGTGGCGGCGACCCCCACAGCTTCCAGTTGCGTCCCTCAAAGGCCCAGGCGCTGGCGCAAGCGGATGCGCTGTTCTGGATCGGCGCCGAACTGACCCCATGGCTGGAACGCGCCATCGGCGGCGTCGGGGTTTCGGGCACGGTGGTGACTTTGATCGACGTGCCCGGGCTGCACCTGATGGAATACGCCTTTGGTCATGATCATGACCACGACGACCACGGCCATGCGCACGAGGAAGACCACGGGCACAGCCACGACGACCACGGCCATGCGCACGAGGAAGAGCACGGGCACAGCCACGACGACCACGGCCACGCGCACGAGGAAGACCACGGGCACAGCCACGACGACCACGGCCACGCGCACGAGGAAGAGCACGGGCACAGCCACGACGACCACGG
>SKKS01000168.1 GCA_007123625.1 Paracoccaceae bacterium | reverse complement strand
TCGGTCTCTGGTATTATTATCAGCAGGTTCCTCTGGAAGGCGAAGCCCTGGCGGCTTTCGAAAGACGCGGGGCCAGTATTTTCCCTATATTCATCCTGACCGTTATTCCGACCGGCCTTACCGGTCTCATTGTGGCCGGCATCTTCGCCGCCAAGGACCGCCCGCGCTTCAACCCGTTGATCGTGCATCTGGCCGACATGGACCTCGCCCGGTCGCTGGCGATTGTCACCCCGGTCGCTGAAAAGCTGGCTGCCGCGTTCTGGCCCGGCCCGCTGACGCTGGTCCTGCGCCTGCGCGACGGGCACGGGCTGTCGCCGCTGGTCACGGCGGGGCTGGAGACGGTCGCTCTGCGCCTTCCCGCGCACCCGCTGGCCCGCGATTTGCTGCGGGCGTTTGGCGGGCCGCTGGCGGCCCCTTCGGCCAACCCGTCGGGGCGGATCAGCCCCACGACGGCGGCGCATGTACTGGCGGGGCTTGGCGGTCGGATCGATGCGGTGCTTGACGGCGGCGCCTGCGGCGTAGGGGTGGAATCGACCATTGTGGATTGCACGGGCCCGGAGTGCTCCGCCGCCCACCCGGTGCTGCTGCGCGCAGGCGGCGTGCCGTCCGAGGCGCTGGAAAGGGTGTTGGGCATGTCCCTCGCGCCTGCGCTTGAAACCCCCGCCGACACCGCGCCACGCGCGCCGGGGATGCTGGCGTCGCATTACGCTCCGCGCGCCGCGCTGCGCATGAACGTCACCACGCCCCGCCCCGACGAATACTGGATCGGCTTCGGTCCCGGCTGCGCTGGCGCCGCATGCTCGCTGTCCGCGCAGGGCGACCTGACCGAGGCCGCGGCAGCGCTGTTTTACCTGCTGCATGCAGCCGACGCCACGGGGCGCCCCATCGCCGTGGCCCCTGTGCCCGACACCGGGCTGGGTCGCGCGATCAATGACCGCCTGAAGCGCGCAGCCACCCCCCGGACAGACGCGCCCCACTGATTCGCAGGGCGGAGCCGCACGGCAGTTGCCCCCGGCAACATGCGCAAATGCCACCACAAAGCGAATTTTGACCTACGGGATTCCCCTAATGGTGCAAAGGGGGATCACGCGTATCTTTATCTCATGTAAACCAATCGGAGGCCGAAAGGATGATCCTGGTAATCGATGCACTGAACGAACACCGCTTCGCCGATGTGCTGGAGGACATGTTCCGCCTGCGCGCGCGCGTTTTCGGTGAACGACTGGGCTGGGACGTAAAGATCGAAAATGGCATGGAAATCGACGAATTCGATGCCCTGAACCCGGCCTATGTGGTCGGACTGGACGACGACGGCAACGTGATCGCCTGCGTCCGAGCGCTGCAGACCACGGGGCCGCACATGCTGTCGGATGTGTTTTCCTCGATTCTTGACGGGGAGCCGCCGATGCGCAGCGCGACCTTGTGGGAATCGACCCGGTTCTGTGTCGATACCGACCGACTGGACCGGGGCACCGGGCGGTCGTCGATCTCGTATGCGACATGCGAACTGATGACCGGATCGCTTGAGTATGCACGCGACGCCGGTATTACCGACATCGTCACCGTGATCGACCCGGTGATGGACCGCGTCCTGAAACGGTCGGATAACGCACCTTATGCCTATGTTGGCTCCCGGAAGCCGATGGGCAAGGTGTCGGCGCTGGCCGCATTGCTGGACTGCTCGGACGAAAGGATCGAACGGGTCCGCAACTTCGCAGGCATCGAGGGCGATGTGTTCGTGGACGAAAACGTGTTGCGTGCGCGGCTTGACCAGAAGTCGGCGACCCGCAACGCCATGTCCAACGCCGTGGACAAGGCACTGGCCGAGGCGGCGGAATTCACAACGATCTCGTGTGTCGAAATGCTGGACTACTGCACCGACCAGATCCGTGCCGCGCGCTCGGTCGACGAGCTGGAGGCAGCGATGCGCATCGTGCAGGAGTTGATGACAAACCACAAACCCGCCGAACTCGGGGGGCTGCTTGAACGACAGGTTCAGTGAAGCGCGCGCGGCAAGGCAGATCCGACCTTGCCGCCGATTTCGGCTGAAACTGATCCTGTTTCTGAACGTCGGGTCCCTCCCCCGGCTTGATCGCGTCGGTGATCACTCCCTGTCGCCGGTGCGCATCAGCCTGCCCCGCGGTACCCTTTCCGGGCCGCCTGGCAGGTTGTAGCGCGTTTCAGCAGCTAGTGGCGATCAGCACGGGAAACAGTGTAAAGGCACTTGCCCCCAGCCCGATCCAGCCACCCGTAAGCGGCAACCATCGATCCGCCCCGCCGCGCCCCGCAGGCAAAGCGCGCAGCAACGCGACATGCGCCCCCAGACCGGCAATCCACACCCCCGCCATCACCAGTCGCCACAGCCCGCCCAGGCTTTCGGGACCGGTCAGACCCGCACAGCCGATCCCGTGCAGCGCATAGACGGCGGCAAACAGCACCGCCCAAAGCGCAGGCCCCGCGATGAACAGCGCCAGCAACCGCATCAGGCACCAGCCTGCGCGATGACCGCGACCGCAACCAGCGCAGAGGCGACGGCTGTGAACCCCTGCCAGTGCCGCCATGCGGGCAATACCCCGGCGACTTCGGCGGTGATCTCGGCACGCCGAAACTGGTCCAGCGCGAATGCCGACATGGCCGCCGCCACCAACACATGCACCACGACATAGGCCGCCAGCACTGCGCGCAACGCGTCCCGGGCGTGCCGGGTGGGATCGTCCAGACCGCCCAGCACGACCGCCAGGAGCGCCAGCGCCAACAGGTTCAGCGCCAGCCCCACGCCAGCCCACGCGACCGACCGCCGCCGCGCGGCCCGGCCCGCCGCCCCCACGCCCAGCGCCACCGCTGCCACCACCACCGCCAGCAGCGTCACGGTATCGGCTCCACCGCCCCCCGCCGGGGCCGGGACCGGCCCGACGGTGACGACACTCAGGAACGCCAGCCCGAACACCAGCGACGCCAGCAACGCGCCATCCGCCACGAGCAACGCAAACAGCCCGCTTTGCGACAGGCTGGGGCGCGCATGGTGATGGATCGGCAGACGCAGCCCGGGCGCGGCCTCGACCGGGGACAGGTCGCCTGCTGGCGCCAACCCCCGCCCCCAGACCCAGACCAGCACCGCCACGGGGATCAGCGCAATCCCGGCCAGCGCATAGGCCCCCGCCAGCATCAGCAACACGAAAACGCCGATGCTGGCCGCAAGCCACAGCGGCAGCGCCGTGTTCCCCGGCAGCAGCGCCACATGCTGCGGCCGCGCCCCACCGACCGAGGTGACCAGCACCTCGCGCCGTCCGCGCGGCGCGCCTGGCAGCACCCCTTCGCCACGCGCCAAGGGCAGCACCACATCGGCGGCCACGCGCGCCCACATCCCCGGCCCGGGCAACGACGCGAAGTTGTAACTGGTCGAGGGCACCGGCATTGCCCAGTCCAGTGTCGGCGCACCCCAGGGGTCGCGGGCCGACCGCTTGCCCAGTGTCGCCTGCAGGATCATGTCCAGCGCGAACATGGCGAAACCGATGGTCAGCACGAAGCCAAAGATCGACGAGGTCAGGTTGAGCCAAACCCATTCGGGATTGTCCGGGTACACATCGATCCGGCGTGGCATGCCCATAAGCCCGGTCAGATGCATGATGAAGAACGTGCCATGAAACCCGATCAGGATGACCCAGAACGCAGCCTCTCCCAGCCCCTTGATCCGCCGCTTGCCAAAGATCAGCGGCATCCACCACGTTGCCGCCGCCATCATCGGAAACACGAACCCCCCGATCAGGACGTAATGCAGATGCGCGGTTACGAAGGCGGTGTCATGCGCCTGCCAGTTGAAGGGCACGATCGCCAGCATCACCCCCGTCAGCCCGCCCATCACGAAGGTCAGGAAGAACCCGAGGATGTGGTACATCGGGAGCTTCAGTTCCGGCTGACCTTTCCACATGGTGCCGATCCAGGCAAAGACCTGCACCGCCGTCGGCACCGCCACCAGCACCGATGCGGCGGAAAAGAACGCCAGCGCCATATGCGGAATACCCACGGTGAACATGTGGTGTACCCACAGCCCGAAGGACAGGAACACCAGCGCCAGCACCGCCGCGACAATGGCGTTGTAGCCCAGGATCGGCGTGCGGCACAACGCCGGGATCAGCGTGGACAGCACCCCGGCAGCGGGCAGGAAGATGATATACACCTCGGGGTGGCCGAACAGCCAGAACAGGTGCTGCCACAACAGCGGATCGCCCCCGCGCACCACGTCGAAGAACGGCCAGTCGAAGGCGCGCTCGACTTCCAGCAGGACCGAAGCCGCGATCAGCGGGGGAAAGCCCACGAGCATCATCACGCTGGTGCCCAGCATGTACCACGCGAAAAGCGGCATTTCGGTCAGCTTCATGCCCGGAGCGCGCTGGCGCAGGATCGTCACCGTGATCTCGACCGCCGCCGCCATGGCCGAAATCTCGACAAAGGTCACACCCAGCAGCCAGACATCGGCATTGATCCCGGGGCTGTGGGTGGCATCCGACAGGGGCGTGTACATGAACCAGCCATCACGCGGCGCCACCCCGAACAACAGCGCCGTCAGCATGATCAGCCCGCCGAACAGGTAACACCAGTAGCCCAGCGCCGTCAGGCGCGGAAACGCCATATCACGGGTGCCCAGCATCTTCGGCAAAAGCCAGATGCCCAGCCCTTCAAGCATAGGAATGGCGAACAGGAACATCATGATGCTGCCGTGCATCGTGAAGATCTGGTTATAAAGCTCGGTGTCCAGAAACGCGCCGTCGTGCGTGGCCAGTTGCGCCCGGATCAGCATCGACAACAGCCCGCCAATGGCAAAGAACACCAGCGCCGTACCCATGAACCGCAACCCCAGCGTGGTATGGTTCACCGCCGTAAGCTGCCCCCAAAGCCCGCGATCATTGGCCCAGACGCGATGCAGCTCGCGGTGCAGCGCCAGCGCGGGCCGGGGCGGGTTGCGAGGGATCGCCAGCTCCTCGGCCTCCTGCACTCCAGGCCGGGCGGGGCTTTCGTCGGGGCCGCCCGAAGCCGCACCTTGGGTTGCGTCAGTCATGGGCGTACCTCGCGATCAGGGTCGGCGGTATCGGCGTCATCAGCGGCCAGCAGAGGGGGCCACTCGGCATGGGCCTCGACATTGAACCGCATGCGCGCATGGCCCAGGCCGCAGAACTCGGCGCACAGCCCGGCATATGTCCCCGGCGAATCGGCCACGATCCGGGTGCGGTTGGTCCGGCCGGGGATGGCATCAAGCTTGCCCGCCAGTTGCGGCACCCAGAAGGAATGGATCACATCCTCGGCGGTGACCAGCACATCCACCGGTTGCCCTGCGGGAATGTGCAGCAGGTTGTCGCTTCGGACCTCGGCGCCGTCGGGGCCGGTGTGGGTAAAAGTCCAGCCCCATTGCCAGGCGTGCGCGTGCACCGTCACCGCGCCGTCGTCGCGCGGCAGGATGCGCTCGCCCACCCACAGCCCCGCGGCCAGAACCGCCGTCAGCACCGCCACCGAAAACCACAGCCCCATCCCGTGTATCCAGACGCGCGCGCGCGCCGGACGCGGCGCGCCGAACCCCATCGCCAACAGCGCCAACACCAGCACGGTCAGCACCGCCGCCCCCGCCAGCATCGCCCACCACAACCACGCGATCTCTGCCGCGACCGGCCCGCGCGGGCTGAGCGCGGACAACGGTCCGTCGCAGGCGGCCAGCATTAGCGGCAGCATCAGAAGGGACGGCAGGCCCCTCATAGCGGGTTCAGGCGGGCTGGAATAGCGTTGCCGCGCGGCTCTGTCAGCACTTCGGGCAGCAGCGCAAGCAGCGGTTGCAGGTCCGGCTTTGCCAGTACCAGCCACAAGACCAGCCCGATCAGCGGCACCACCGCCACCAGTGCCGCCGCCGCAGTGGACAGGCGAAAGGGCGCGCGCCGCTCGCCCGCCTGAACGATCAGATGCCCTAGCCAGACATGCACCAGCACCATTCCGGTCACCACCGCCAGCTTGGCCATCAGCCAGGCATCAAACACCTCGAGCGCAAAGATCAGCGCTGTTCCCGCTACCACTGCAACCACCGCAGCAGGCGAAAGCACGCGCGTATAACTGTAATGCGTCAGCCAGCGGAACTCGGCAAATCCCGCCTGCGTCGCCATTTCGCGCCGCGCGCCATAGACGCGAAGCACGATCGGCAACAGGATCAGCCCTGCGCACCAGATCGCAAGCGCGGCGATATGCAGGGCCTTGAGCAGTGCGATCACGCCCGCACCTCGTGTGCCAGCGCGCGCCAGCCAAAAACCGCCGACAGCACCGCCAGCGGCACCATGCCGGGAACCCACATGATCAGGCCCGCAAGCTGTTGGTCGCGCAAGGCGTCGGTGCCGAACACCTGCGTCGTGGCCAGATGCTCGGCATAGAACGGCGCGGGCGCAAAGGTCAGGATCGCGCCCAGAAGCCCCATCTGCGCGATCAGCGGCAACAGCCACATGGCGTTGCCCAGCGCAGGCCGCGCCAGCAGCGCCGACCAGAAGGCCCAGGCCGACAGCAAAAGCGCCGCCTGCATGGCCCAATAGATCGCCGCGCTGTCCCAGGCGGCGGCATAAGCGACCGGCAGATGCCAGAGCCACAGCGCCGCCGAGACCGCAGCCAGCGCCAGCCCCGGAGGGATGCGCCGCAGCGGCAACGCCAGCGCCAGCGCCGGGGCAAGCAGACTGAAAACCACAAGGTGATGCAGGGTGCGCGCGGAAAACAGCGCCACCGTCATCGCGCACAGCGGCGAGACGAAAGCCAGCACCGCAAACGCCCCGGCCAGCCCGAAACTGCGCTGGCGAAACCCACTCACATGGCGCAGCGCCAGCATTCCGGCACCGGCGCAGGCCCCGAGCGCTGCCAGAAGCACCGGGTCGAAGTTCCACGCCTGCGCCCAGTCGGACGGTCCGGGCGCAGGCCCGCAATAGGGTTGGGCACTGTCCTGCATGTTTGCGAACAACATACTTCCATCAAAACGTAGCAGGAAAACGCAGACCTGCCCGATTTGGTTCCGCACCTGTGCTCAACCTATCGCCGCCACCTGCATCACGCTATGCCGTGCGGTCATGTCGCGCTTGGTTGCGGGGGCCCCGAAGGCCGCTCAGCCCATGGAATAGCCCGCGCCGCGCACGGTGCGGATGGGATCGTCGCCGCCTTGGGCACAAAGCGCCTTGCGCAAACGGCCCACATGCACGTCGACCGTGCGCACGTCGATATAGATTTCCCGCCCCCAGACCCGGTCCAGCAGCGCATCGCGGGTCCAGACCTTGCCCGGGCGCTCCATCAGCGCGCCAAGCAGGCGGAATTCCGTCGGCCCCAGATGCAGCGCCGCGCCGCTCCGGGTCACACGCCAGCTTTCGGGGTCCAGCCGGATGTCCCCTGCCTCGAGGACCTGCCCACTGGCCACGGGCCGGACCCGGCGCAGGTTGGCACGCACGCGTGCCAGCAGTTCCGCAACCGAATAGGGTTTCACGATGTAGTCGTCCGCACCCACGTCCAGCCCCCGGACGCGGTCAACTTCTTCGGACCGTGCCGAGACCATGATGATCGCCGCAGCGCGCCCTTCGGGGGTGGCCTTGATCTGGCGGCAGGCCTCCAGCCCCGAGAGGCGCGGCAGCATCCAGTCCAGCAACACGACATCCGGCCCCTGTTCGGCCACCGTAAGCACCGCCTCCTCGCCATCGCTGGCGGTCGCCACGCGGAACCCGGCGGCCTTGAGGTTGTAGCTCAGCAAGGCAATCTGCGCCGGTTCGTCATCGACCACCAGGACCAGCGGCGTGTGGGCCTCGTTCATGGTGTCATCTCCTGATACCGATAGTCGCGGTCGAATGGCCCTTTTCGCGGGCTTCGGCGTGCTGGCCTTCGGCCACGAAGATCACATGCTCCGCGCCGTGCGTGACCAGATCGCCCATGCGTTCGATGTTCTTGGCGATGAAGACATAATGCAGGCAGG
>SKKS01000414.1 GCA_007123625.1 Paracoccaceae bacterium | reverse complement strand
GTGATTGCCATGTCGGCTCTCCTTGATCTTGTGCAATGCGTCGTGCCGGGATCATGTCCCGGCACGATGACGAATTTCTGTCAGCACCCCAGCTGGGCCGCCCTGTCAGGCGTTTTCGGCATTCGTGGTGGCATCTGCGGGCGCGGCGTCTTCGGCGACGGCGTCCTCGGCCGGGGCTTCTTCCATTGCACCGATGTCGATGCCGGCGGCGCCCATCTGCGCGGTCATCCCGTCCAGTGCCGCGCGGGAAATAAGATCGCAGTAAAGTGCGATGGCGCGGGCGGCATCATCGTTGCCGGGGATGACATAGTCGATCTTGTCGGGCGGGCAGTTGGTGTCGACCACGGCGATGACCGGAATGCCCAGTTTCTTGGCTTCCTGCACTGCCAGCGCTTCCTTGTTCACGTCGATCACGAACAGAAGGCTGGGAAGGCCGCCCATGTCGCGGATCCCGCCAAGCGAGGCCTGCAGCTTCGCCTGCTCGCGTTCCATGCCAAGACGCTCTTTCTTGGTCAGGCCGTCGGCGCCGCCGTCAAGCTGTTCGTCCAGCGCGCGCAGGCGATTGATCGACTGGCTGACGGTTTTCCAGTTGGTGAGCGTACCGCCCAGCCACCGATGGTTCATGTAATACTGCGCCGAACGCTCTGCGGCTTCGGCGACAGGTTTCTGCGCCTGACGCTTGGTGCCCACGAACAGGATGCGGCCACCCTTGGCCACGGTCTCGCGCACCACATTCAGTGCCGCGTCCAGCAGCGGCACCGTCTGGGTCAGGTCGATGATGTGAATGCCGTTGCGGTCACCATAGATGTACTCGCCCATGCGCGGGTTCCAGCGCTGGGTCTGGTGGCCGTAGTGAACGCCAGCTTCAAGCAGCTGACGCATGGAGAATTCGGGAAGCGCCATGTCCATGTCCTTTCCGGTTTGCGCCTGAGCGGGGTCATTCAGGGCATTGCCCCAACCGGTGGACTGCGCAGGGATGTCTCCCCCGTGCTGCCCGAACCCCGCCTGTGAAGTGGCGTTGCCATAGCGCAGGGCCGGGCCGGGCGCAAGCCCCCTGCCTGTCCTGTGCGGCCCCGCGCGCGCTCAGCCGCCCAGAGGGCGCAGCGTGGCGCTGTAGCGCAGGATCTTGTCGCGGTAACCTTGGGCCGAACGCTCCAGCCGCGCCAGCGCCTGGGCGTCAAGCGTACGCACCACGCGACCCGGGCTGCCCATTACCAGCGAATGATCGTGGATTTCCTTGCCTTCGGTCACCAACGCGCCCGCGCCGATCAGGCAGCCCTTGCCGATCTTCGCGCCATTCAGCACCATTGCCCCCATGCCGATCAGCGAGCCATCGCCGACCGTGCAGCCATGCAGGATCGCCCGATGCCCGATGGTACAGTTGCGCCCCACGCGGACCGGAAACCCCGGGTCGGTGTGGACCACGCACAGATCCTGGATATTCGACCCTTCAGCGATGTGGATCGGCTCATTGTCGCCCCGCAACACCGCGCCGAACCAGACCGAAACCCAGGCGTCCAGCACCACTTGTCCGATCAGGCTTGCGTCCGGCGCAATGAAGCTTTGCCCCTCGGACGCCAGCACCGGGGCGTGGTTCTCGTACTCATAGAGCATGAACGCCCCCTGCCCGCTTTCCACGACTTGCGTCAGTCATCCAGCGCCGCGATGGCGCGCGCCAGCACCGGAACGCTTTGCGCGTTCAGCCCCGCGATGTTGATGCGCGAATCACCTACCATGTAGATGCCGTGATCCGCACGCAGCTGCGCCACCTGTGCCGGGCTCAGCCCCAGCCGCGAGAACATGCCCCGGTGCCGCGCGATGAAGTCGAAGCGGTCGGAATTGGTCAGGCGGCGCAGTTCCTCGGCCAGCTGCGTGCGCAGGCCCAGCATGGAATTGCGCACCTCCTCGATTTCCGCGGCCCAGTCGGCGCGCAGGTCGGCGCTGTCCAGAACCGTGCTGACCAGCCGCGCGCCATGGTCCGGCGGGAAGGAATAGTTGACCCGGTTGAGCGTGTTGAGGTTGCCCTGCACCACGTCGCGGTCGGTGCCCGTGCCAGACAGCGCCATCAGCACACCCGCGCGCTCACGATAGACGCCGAAGTTCTTGGAGCACGAAGCCGCGATCAGCACCTCGGGCAATTGCTTCGCGAGCAGGCGGGTGCCAAAGGCGTCGGCTTCCAGCCCGTCGCCAAAGCCCTGATAGGCAATGTCGATCCAGGCCAGCGCGCCCTTGTCGGCCAGCAGATCCGCTACCGCCTGCCACTGGTCCTGCGTCAGGTTTGCACCGGTGGGGTTGTGACAGCAGCCATGCAGCAGCACCACATCACCGCGCTTGATCCCGCCCAGATCGGCCATCATCGCGTCGAAATCGACCTCGCCGGTGGTGGCATCGAAATAGCGGTAGCTGGCCTGCGTCACCCCGACATATTTCAGGATCGCCGGATGGTTGGGCCAGGTGGGATCGGACAGCCAGACCGTGGCATCGGGCGCGGTGTTGCGGATAAGCTCTGCCGCGATGCGGATCGCCCCGGTCCCACCGGGCGTGGCCACCGATGCGGTTCGCGCGGGGTCGTGTGCATCGCCCAGCACCAGCCTGGCCATCGCCGCATTGAAGCCGACATCACCGGCCAGGCCGACATAGGCCTTGGTGGTCTCGGCCTCCCACACGCGGGTGGCGGCGGTGCGCACGGCGCGCATCACGGGGGTGCGCCCTTCGGGGTCCTTGTAGACACCCACGCCCAGGTCGATCTTGTCCGTGCGGGGGTCCGCGCGGAACTGTGCCATAAGCTCGATGATCTTGTCAGGGGCGGGCGGGGTGAGGGCTTCGAACATGTACAATCCTGTGGTCTGTGCCGTGTCGTCAGAGGTCGCGGCAACACTAGTGCCAAGCGCCGACAGTGACAATGCACCGCCCGCGTCAAGTGCACCATTGGGCCGACGTTGCGGCTGGTGTAAGCTGGACACCCTGTAAAGGAGTGTATCATGCGATTGTTTGTTCTTGCAGGGCTGGCGTTTGCCGCAGCGCACGCGTCGGCCCCGGCCACGGCGGATGACCTGCCGCAACTGTTCGATGTGACGGGCGTGGCGTCGGACGACGTGCTGAATATCCGCACCGGACCAACGGCGCAGGCACCAGCCATCGGCGGGCTGGCGCCCGACGCGCGCGGGATCGAGGTCACGGCGCGCGATTCGCGTGGTACATGGGGGCGGATCAACACCGGCGAGGGCACCGGCTGGGTCTTCCTGCGCTATATGGCCGCGCGCGGGGTACATATCGACAATTACAACCTGCCGGTGGGGCTGCGCTGCTTCGGCACCGAACCGTTCTGGAACCTGACCCACGCCGACGGCGTCCTGCGCTATGAGGCGATGGGCGAGGAGCCGGTTCAATTTGCGGTGGATATCGCCCAGGACGCCATGCTGCGCGACGATCTTCGCCGCATGATCCGTGCTGAAGGGGGTGCGGTCGCCTATGTGCATCCGGCGACGGACTGTTCCGACGGGATGAGTGACATGCTTTTCGGTCTCGCAGTGGCCTTCATGCCCGGGCCGGATGCGCGGCTGCTGACCGGCTGCTGTTCTCTCGCGCCAGCCGACGGGACGCGCTGAGCGGGCAGAACAAGCGGGAAGTTGACGCAGGCCGATTGGCGAAGAAGGGCCCGCCCACCCTGTCCGCCCCATGGGCGCGCCTGCCGCCAAGCGGGGCCGGGAAATGTTTGGGCGTCGCATGGCGCGCCTGTGTTGCGGGCCGGACGCGGGGCCAGCGTGGCAGCCCCATCCAGCCCGCGCGCGATCAAAGCGGGTCGATAAGCGACGCGACAAGCTGCCCGATTTTCGGCAGTGGATGCTGTGTAAGGTCCTTGTCGATCTCGGCCACCATCGCGGCCTGCGTCTGGTCCGAAATCGCGGCACGCAGCCCGCCCAGCGTTTGCGGCGGTGCCACCATGACCAGCCGCCCGATCTTGCCCTTCAGGACCAGCGCGTTGATCCGCTCGGCCACCGTTTCGGCAAAACGGTCGCGGGCAATCCGGTCGTGGTCGGTCATCTCCATCGCCGAAAGCTGCTGGCGCCCGGTATCCTGCATCCGCCCGGGGCGGTCCACCTGCTCCATAGTTGCCCCCTCGCCTTCCATCTTCTCGTGCAGGGTCAGGCTTGGTTTGTCCGGAGTGCCCTGATTTACAAGGAACAAGGCGCGCTCACCGTCCGCAACCACGATCCAGATACCCTTGGCCAGCAATGCCATGAACTTTTCCCTCCTGTTGTGCGCCACATGGGCGCCTGTGCAAAGACTTGGTGCCTGCGCCGCCACAGAACAAGCCCGCCGCAGCTTCGACAGCACGCGGGACGCGCGCCAGGCCGTGGGGGACAACTCTGGCGCAACGGTTGGGGTTCCCTTGCGCGCAGGCTGCACGCAGCGCGGCGTGCGCTCTACTCTGACGCGATTGCGTCCAGCGTGGCAAGTACCGTCTGGCGCTGTTCCTCGATCGCCGCCACGATCTCGGCGCGGAACTCGGCGCGGTTCAGGTACTCCTCAAGCTTGATCGCAACCTGATCGGCGCCCAGTGCCGCCGCGCCCCCCACCAGCGGCACCGCCGCCAGAAGCGCCCGCGCGCCCAGCCGCAGCACCCCGCGCGCCGCAAGTCGCTGGAGCACCCGGCGTGCCACCACCGCGCCGAGTACCCCGACCGCCGCCGACGCCCCAAGCCGGGTTTCCAGTTGCGTGGTGAATCCAAGGCTGCGCAGCTCGGGCAAGGGCGCGAGCGCGGGGAACACCGATTCGAGCCGCAGACGCGCCGGGTTGACCGTGTCGAGCGGTGCGGCCAGCAACGCAGCCTCCTGCGCCGCCTGCGTGGCGCGCACGTCGGCCAGACCCGATGTGGCCAGCAATTCGGTCACGGGTCGCAAATGCGTTTCGCTGTCAAGTGCTGCGTTCAAGCGGGTGCTCAGGTGGGTCTGCAGAGCTGCCTCCGCGTCGCCGCTGACCCAGCCCCAGACGGCAACGCCCATACGCCCGTATTCCGCCCAGAGCGTGTAATACCCGTCCAGAAACGGATCGACCCCGGCCTCCATACGGTCGAACGCGGTGTCGATCTGCGCGCGCACGGATTGCAACGCAGCAGCGTCCTGCGCGGCCAGGCCTGCGCGCCCGTCGGCGATGGCAGCGTAAGTTCCGGGCAGGTGGAATGTCTCGCCAATCCTTTCCGCCGCGATCTGCAGCTGCGCCGATGGACGCGCTTCCGGCGGCAGGCCCGCAAGGCGCGCCTCCATGCTCAGCGCGCTGCCTGCAATTGCCGCCGCAAGTGCCGCGGCGGCCAGCATGGCCGGGCGGCTGGGCGGAGGGGCGGTCGGCGCATCCGATGCACCTGCCAAAGCCCGCGCCCGATCGGCCGGATGCATCGCCGCGGCCAGCGCAAGCGCTGCCGCCGCCCAGCCGCTGACGCCCAGCAAAAGCGTGGCCATCAGCGCCTCGGCCACTGGGGGCAGCAGGTCCAGCGCTACGGCCGCGCCCAGAATCCAGGCCTCAACCCCGATCCAGAGCCGGTGCAGCGCGAAGCCCTCGTTTACCAGTACGCTGGCGCCTGTCTGACTCTGGGCCGGATCGGGCGGCCCCAACAGCCACCCCGCCAGCAGTGCAGTGAGGATCACCGCCACCACCCCGACCCCGACAGCAAGGCGCCGGAGCGCCGCGTCGGCGTGCACCGGCGCATAATGCCGCGCCACCAGCCCGCGCCCGAACCGCAGCGCCACCAGCGCCGCCGCGCCAGCCGCGCCGGTCGCCAGCCATACCGTCCCGCCGCCCGCCGACAGCCGCACCAGCAGCACCGCCCCCGCCGCAATGCCAAACACACCGTGGACCAGCACCCTCAGGACGGCCCCCCGGCGTAGCCTGTGCAGCGGATTCGCGGTGGTCAAGACACCCAGGCCATGCCCGCGCGCCACCGCCGCATTTGCCGCGCCCGGAAGCGCCATCGCCAGCCCCAGCGCCAGCCATGCCGGCAACACCAGCGGCAGCGGCAGAAACGGCAAGGCGGCCGCCACAAGGGCGACCGCCAGAACCATCAGTGCCACGCGCAGGCAGACCGGAATGGCGACTGCCCGCAGGACAGTCGCCGTTCCCACGCCCGCCGAAGCGCGAGGAGGTGTCACATCCGCGATGCCACGTTTTCCCAGTTCACCAGCTTCTCAAGGAAGTTGGACAGATACGCCGGGCGCTTGTTGCGGAAATCAATGTAATAGCTGTGCTCCCACACATCGCAGCCCAGAAGCGCGGTCTGCCCGAAGCACAGCGGGTTCACGCCGTTTTCGGTCTTGGTGACCTTCAGCGCGCCGCTGGCGTCCTTGACCAGCCAGCACCAGCCCGAGCCGAACTGCCCTGCCCCGGCGGCGGCGAAATCTTCCTTGAACTTGTCGACCGACCCGAAGCTTTCGGCCAGCGCCTTTTCCAGCTCGCCCGGCATCTTCTTGTCGCCTGGGCCCATCATTTCCCAGAACTGGTTGTGGTTCCAGTGCTGGCTGGCGTTGTTGAAAATGCCCGACTGCGCCACGGCGCCGGACTGATAGGTGCCGGTTATGATGTCTTCCAGCGACTTGCCTTCCCACTCGGTCCCGGCGATCAGCTTGTTGCCGTTGTCGACATAGGCCTTATGGTGGATGTCGTGGTGGTACTCCATGGTCTCGCGGCTCATGCCCAGGCTTTCCAGCGCATCATGGGCATAGGGAAGATCGGGAAGTTCGAATGCCATTGGCGACCTCGCTCTCGTATCTGATGGGTGTGTTGACGTAACGGTATAAGAGCCTTGGAGTTCCAAAGGTCAAGGGTATCGACTGCGGACGGGCCCCGCCGCTGCCGCGTGTGGCCCACGCCGCGGTGTGGCGATTGCGTCCGGCATCAGTGCCTTGCGCCGACGCGGGAAGCCATACCTTGCGGCATTCTACCGCCGACTCCCGGCCGAACAAGGGTTTCCCCGCCCCGCGCCAGCGGCTATGACCGCCGTCGAAACGACAAGCCGCCGCAACAAGGGACCCCGGCATGATCCTTTATCCCGCCATCGACCTCAAGGACGGCCAGTGCGTGCGTCTGCTCAAGGGCGTCATGGACGACGCCACGGTGTTCAACGACGACCCTGCTGCACAGGCCCGCGCCTTCGTGGATCAGGGCGCCGAGTGGCTGCATCTGGTCGATCTCAACGGCGCTTTCGCGGGCACACCGGTCAACGCCCCGGCGGTCGAGGCGATCCTGGCCGCCGTCGATGTTCCCTGCCAACTGGGCGGCGGCATCCGCGATATGGCCACCATCGAACACTGGCTGGAGAAGGGTCTGCGCCGGGTGATCCTGGGCACCGTGGCGGTGGAAGACCCCGATCTGGTGCAGGAAGCGGCAGGCGCCTTTCCGGGCCGGGTTGCGGTCGGGATCGATGCGCGCGCGGGCCGCGTGGCCACGCGCGGCTGGGCCACAGAGACAGAGATCGACGCGACCGAACTTGCCCAGCGGTTCGAGGACGCGGGCGTGGCCGCGATCATCTACACCGATATCGACCGTGACGGCGCCATGGGCGGGCCGAACGTGGCCGCCACAGCGGCGCTGGCACGGGCCACACGACTGCAGGTGATTGCCTCGGGCGGCGTGTCTTCGCTCGATGACCTGATCGCGCTGCGCGATTGCGGTGTGGCGCTCGATGGTGCGATCTCGGGGCGGGCGCTCTATGACGGCAAGCTTGATCTGGCGCAGGCCATTGCAGCGCTGCGTGATGGCGTGGCCTGAGGCACACCGCAACACCCTTGCGCGCGGCCTTCCTCTTGCGCCGGGCCGGGATATGTAACAGACAGGTCGCGAAAGCGGCGCAGCAATGCGGAAGAAGTGATGGCGGACGGAAACATGGCAAGCACAGGAAAACCGACCGAGGAAGTCTCGGTTCGTGATGTCTTCGGCATCGATAGCGACATGGCGGTCAAGGGCTTCGAGGAGCGCACCGACCGCGTGCCCGCCATCGACCCCACCTACAAGTTCGACCCCGATACCACGCTCGC
>SKKS01000399.1 GCA_007123625.1 Paracoccaceae bacterium | reverse complement strand
GCCCGCCGCCCATCGCAGGTGCGTGGATCACCGCGATGGTGGGTTTTGACAGCCGCGCCAGCCGGTCAAAGATCCGATGCCCCTCGCGCACCCAGTGGCGGGCGAAGTCGAAGGGCGACAGTGGCGCCCAGGCGGATATGTCGGCGCCCGCGCAGAAAGCGCGGCTGCCTTCGGCGCGCACGATCACCACGCGCACATCTGCCGCCCGTTCCAGCGTGACGCAATGGGCGTCCAGCGCCGCCAGCATTTCGGGCGTAAAGGCGTTCAGCCGTGCCGGATTGTCCAGCGTGATGCGCGCCACCGGTCCGTCGATCTGCAGATGTACCGCGCTCATAGTGCCAGCCCCATGGGCCGGTCGGCCAGCAGCGCGCGCGGCATTTCCACCGCATCGGGCGCCAGTTGCACGCGGCCCCGGCTTGCATCCACGATATCGCGCGCGGGGTCGATGCCGGGCATCACTTCGGTCGCGACCAGCCCCTGCGGCGTCAGCCGGATCACGCAGCGCTCGGTGACATAGAGCACGTCCTGCCCCTGAGCCAGCGCGCGGGCGCCCGAGAAGGTGACATGCTCGACCGCCTCGACCATCTTGGGGAACTTGCCCGGACGGGTAACGCGCAGCGCATCATCGCTCAGGGCCAGTTCTGCCCCGGCCTCGAAGAATCCCGAGAACACTATCTTGCGCGCATGCGCGGTGATGTCCACGAAACCACCGCAACCCGCTGTCAGATATGGCCGCTTGCCCAGTTTCGAGACATTCACATTCCCCTGCACATCGACTTCAAGGAATGACAGGAACGACTGATCGAAGCCGCCCCCCTGGAAATAGGTGAACTGGTTCGGGCTGGGCACGAAGGCATCGGCGTTAGACGCGCAGCCAAAGGCGAAGCCGGTCAGCGGCATGCCGCCCACCGCGCCCTGTTCGATGGCCCATGTGACCGCCTGTGCCTGGCCTTCTTCCAGCAGGATACGCGGCACCTGCGCGGAAATCCCGAAGCCCAGGTTCGCGGTCTGGCCCGCGCGCAGTTCCATTGCCGCGCGGCGCGCAATGACCTTTTCCACCCCGTGTTCGGCCAGCGTGAACGACGACCACGGGCGCATGATCTCGCCCGAGATGGCGGGGTCATAGGGGGTTTCGGTGGTCTGTTTCTGGTCCGGGTCCACCACGATCATGTCCACCAGATGCCCGGGCACATGCACGTCATGGGGGCGCAGCGACCCGGCGGCGGTCATGCGCTTGACCTGCGCGATCACCAGCCCGCCGTGGTTGCGCACGGCAATCGCCTGATCCAGCGCACCCAGATAGGCCCCTTCGTGTTCATAGGTCAGGTTGCCCTTTTCATCCGCTGTGGTGGCACGGATGATGGCCACCTGCGGCGTGATGTTGGGAAAATGCAGCCAGGTTTCGCCGCCGAATTCCACCCGTTTCACGATCGGATCGGATGCGGCGCGTGCATTCATGGCGCAGCCCTCGCGCTGCGGGTCCACAAAGGTCTCCAGCCCCACCCGGGTCAGCACGCCCGGGCGCCGGGCGGCGACGTCGCGGTGCATGTCGAACATGATCCCCGAGGGTACGTTGTACGCTGCGACCCGCTCCTGCACGACCATTTCCCAGATCGCGGGCATGGGCAGCGACGACGGCCCCGACGGATAGCTGCCCGCGATGATCCGCGACAGCAGCCCGTCGCGGGCAATGTGGTCGATCCCTTTGACCCCGTACATGTCGCCCGCGGCGATGGGGTGCAGGGTGGTCAGGTTGCGCGGGTGCCCTTCAGCGGCGAAGCGTGCGCCGATGGCGCGGAGCACCGCATCCGGGCACCCCAGCGCCGAGGACGACGACACCGTGACCACCGCGTTGTCGGGAATGCGCCCGACCGCGTCGCTGGCGCTGACATGCTTGCTCATGGTCTCAGATGCCTCCGTAATCGACCGCGGTCCGCTGTCCGGTGCGCGCGGCCTTGGCCACCGCGGCGGCGACGGCCAGCGACTTGACTCCATCCACCCCGTCGGCGGCGGGGCGCCCCTCGCCGCGCGCGGCGGCGTGGAACAGCTCCATCCCGCGCGCATACAGGTCGTGGCGCGCGAAGGTCAGTGCTTCTTCTCCGGCGGCGGTGCGCAGCGTGATCTCGCCCACGGGTGCCTGGGTCATGACGTTCCGGGCAATGATCGACCCTTCGGTGCCGTGGATTTCAAGCCCCGTGCGCGCATGGGCATGGGTGAAGCTTTCATGCGTCATCACCATTGCCCCCGAGGGCATGGACCAGACCGACATGGCGCTGTCCTCGACCCCCTGCCCAAGACCCGAGGCCGCGTCCATTGCCACGACATTGACCGGGTCTTCGCCCAGGTGAAAGCGCACGGTGTCGGCGTCATGCACCACGATGTCGGGTATCACGCCGCCCCCGGCGCCCGGGTTGTCGATGCGCCAGCCTTGCAGGAACGGCGGCAGGTGGACCGCATGAAACACCCGCACGCTCAGCACCGTGCCCACGCGCCCCGCCTGCACCGCCTCGTGGATCGCCAGATGCGATCCGGCGTTGCGCAGGTGGTGGTTGGTGGCGAATGTCACGCCCGCATCGGCGGCGGCGCGCACCATCGTCACCGCATCAGCGACCGTCATCGCCAGCGGCTTTTCGCACAGCACGTGAAGGCCCGCGCCAATGGCGGCCAGGGCCTGCGCAAAGTGCTTTTCATTGGTGGTCGAGATATAGACCGCGTCCACATCCCCCTCGGCCAGCAGTGCGTCCAGATCGTCGAACCCGCGCGGGATGCCATTCTCGGCGGCGTAGCTGGTGGCGCGCTCGGCGCTGGAACTCAGTACCGAGCGGATATCCCCGCCCGCGCCCCTGATCGCCCCGATCATGTGGTTCGCCGCAATCGAGCTTGCACCGATCAACCCCCAACGCATGCACGTCCCTCCGCCTTGATATTGTGGTCCGATGAATCATAGGAACCTTCCAATAGATTATTGGATCGTTCCAGAAGTCATGTCAACACGCGAGTTCCAGCGCGGGCGGGTGCTGTATGACTGCGGTGGGCGCAACGCAAAAGGGCCGGTGCTTGCGCACCGGCCCCGATCCAGCCCGTCTGGATGGAAGGATATGTTATTCCTGCTGGCCCATGAACATGAGCAGGAACTGGAACATGTTCAGGAAGCTGATGTACAGGCTCAGCGCGCCGTCGATGGCGGCTTTGTCCAGCCACTCCTGATCACCTGCGGCGGCGTGGGCGACATACTCGCTCTTGATGTGCTGGGTGTAGAAAGCGGTCAGCCCGGCAAAGATCAGCACCCCGATGGCCGAGATCGCGAACATCATCGCAGGCGACGCCAGGAAGATGTTGATGATGATGGCCACGATCAGCCCGATCACGCCCATGATCAGGAACGTGCCCCACCCCGACAGGTCCTTCTGCGTGGTGTACCCCCACAGGCTGAGCCCGGCAAAGGCGATAGCCGTCACAAGGAAGGTCTGCGTGATCGAATACGAGGTGAATACCAGGAAGATCGAGCTGAGCGACAGCCCGATGGCCGCAGCGAAGATGAAGAAGCCCAGTTGCACGCCCGCCGCCGAGGCCTTGCGCATCAACGTGCCCCAGCCGAACAGGATGAACGCGAGTGGCGCGAACATGATGACCCAGCGCAGCGGCGACGCATAGATCGTCGCGCCGAGCGTGTTCAGCATGGTGCCGTTCGGCAGTTGCGCCACGGCTGCGCTCGGATCGGTGGTGGTGGCCAGCCCGGCAATCGCCCAGGCAGCCAGCCCCGTGATCAGCATGCCCACGGACATGGTGCCGTAGACCTTGTTCATGTGAGCGCGCAGGCCCGCGTCGATGGCGGCCGACCGGGCGCCTGCGACGCCGGTACGCATCGTCTGGTATTCAGCCATATCAATCCTCCATAAATCAGCGCCAGGGCGGGGGCCCTGTCTTGGTATGTATATCGTCAGGTTCTGCATCGGTTTCAAGAAAATCCGGAGTGTTTTCCTCATAAAATGCCGTGAGTGCGCGAATGTGGTGCAGGGGGGCGGCGCGCAGGGGTCACGACACTGGCGTTTGTGAGGGATCTTCCAGCGAAATGACCACCTTGCCCGTCGCTTTGCGGTTGCGCAGAAGCTCCAGCCCCTCGGCCGCGCGCTCCAGTGGCAGTACATGGCTGACGTGCGGATGCAGCCTGCCTTCGGTGTACCAGCCAACCAGCGCGCGCAGGCTGTCGGCCAGCACCTGCGGGGCAAAGCGCAGATAGCCGCCCCAGTACAGACCCATCACCGAAATGTTCTTGACCAGCAGTATGTTGCCAGGAAACTGGGGCACCTTGCCACCTGCGAATCCGATGGCCAGGAAGCGGCCTTCGGGGCGCAGGGCACGCAGGGCAGGGGTCGCCAGCGGTTCGCCCACCGCGTCATAGACCACATCAATCCCCCCAACCGCCTTGAGCTCGGCGCGCAGGTCGACCGTGTCGCTGTCGAGTGTGATCGCGGCACCGGCCTTGCGGGCAATGTCCAGCCGGTCAGCGCCGCGCGCGACCGCGATGACCCGTGCGCCCATTTGTGCGCCGATTTCAACCGCCGTAAGTCCCACGCCCCCCGCCGCGCCCAGTACCAGAAGCGTCTCGCCCGTCTGCAGCCGCGCCTTGTGCCCCAGTGCCAGATGCGAGGTGCCATAGGCCACAGGAAACCCCGCAGCGGTGGTCATGGGCATCGCGTCGGGGATCGATATGCAGCGGTCGGCCGCGCAAATGGCGTAATCCGCCAGCCCGCCCGCACCGATGAATGCCGCGACACGCGCGCCCGAAGCGACGCCCTCCACCCCCGGGCCGCAGGCATCGACGATTCCGGCAACCTCCATCCCCAAGGTGAACGGTGTCGCGGGCGTGTCCTGATAATCGCCTGAAATCATCAAGGTGTCCGCGAAGTTCAACCCGCAGGCGGCGACCTTGATGCGCACCTCGCCCGGGCCGGGACCGGGAATCGCGGTTTCCGTAAGGTCGGGCGCGTCGCTGGGCGCGTGCAGCATGAAAGCGCGCATTTGGAACTCCTGCATCTGGGCAGGCACTGGATATCCTGTGTACGGCGCGTGCTGCAAGGCGGATCGGCTCGGGTTCTTTTGCATTTTGCAATGCATTTTGGAATGCAACCGGCGGGTGTGTGCGATACTGCAATACACTTCACCGGAAGGGCGCGTGCACCCGATGGCGGTTGACGTTAGGTCATCCAATGTCCGGTGTGTGCCATTTCAGGTGTAATGTCGGATATTTTCAGCCCAAGGTAGAATTATTTTGCACCCATGTGTGCTCAAGTCGCAATGTTGGCATGGAAATTGCTGTAGATGAAGTAGCTGCCCATGGGGACACAACCGGAGGGGTGAACCTGCCTGCATGGCAGACATCCACCGGTAGGGCGGTTGCAGGCATTGAAACAGACTGGAGAATTTACGATGACGCACCCTGTAGACGGCCATGTGGGCAAGCGTATCCGCCACAGACGCTGGATGTTGGGCATGACGCAACAGCAACTTGCCCAAGCCGTGGGTATCAAGTTTCAACAGATCCAGAAATACGAAACCGGGATGAACCGGGTCTCTGCTTCCCGGCTTTGGGATATTGCCGAGGCAATGGATGTGCCCGTGAGCTTTTTCTATGACGGCCTGTCGGTGAACATGGACGACGCCGCAGAACAGGCCGAGGACATTCTGGGCGACCGTGAGGCCATGCACCTGGTGCGCGCCTATTATGCGATCCCCGATCACCAGCGCCGCAAGCTGGTTGATCTGGCGCGCGTTCTGGGCGAACCAAGCAGCGCCTGACGCAAGCGATCGATTCCGGCCTCTTTCCGCCGAAGCACTTATCAGCTATGCCGCCCCGGATCCTTATCCGGAGCGGCATATGACATTCTCCCGAACCGCGCTGTCCGCAGCCGAGCGCCAGTCCCTTCTGGACCTTGCCGAAGCGCTGGCGGATGTTGCGCGCCCGCACACGCTGTCGCATTTCCGCACGGCGGCGCTGGGCATCGACAACAAGGCCGATGGCGCCGCGTTCGATCCGGTGACCGCCGCCGACCGCGCGTCCGAAGCGGCGATCCGCGCCCATCTGGCAACCCACCGGCCCGGCGATGGCATCCTGGGCGAGGAGTTTCCGCCGAAACCTTCGGATACCGGCCTGACCTGGATCGTCGATCCCATCGATGGCACGCGCGGGTATCTGAGCGGCACGCCGACCTGGGGCGTGCTGATCGCGCTGGCCGATGCCGACGGCCCGTTCCTCGGGGTGATCGACCAGCCCTATATTCGCGAACGGTTTGTCGGCGGGCTGGGTACGGCGCGGGTCACCGGGCCGTCGGGAACGGCGCAACTGGCTTGCCGCGCGCCGCGTCCGCTGTCGCAGGCGGTGCTGTTCACCACCTTCCCCGAAGTGGGCACGCCCGCCGAAGGCGCGGCCTTTGCCCGCGTCGCGGCGCAGGCGCAACTGACGCGCTATGGCATGGACTGCTACGCCTATGCGCTGGTTGCTGCGGGCCAGATCGATCTGGTGATCGAGGCCGGCCTGAACGCCTATGACATCGCCGCGCCGCTTGCTGTGATCGAAGCCGCTGGCGGGATCGTCACCGACTGGACCGGCGGGTCGGCGGCTGCGGGCGGTCAGGTGCTGGCCGCCGCCAATCCGCAGATCCACGCCGAGGCGCTGACCCTTCTGAACGCAGGCGCCTGAGTCGCCCGCCTGGTGCGTCGCCTTTGCAGGCGAAGCGGATACGGACCCAAGTCAATACTGCCAAACACGAACGCCGCCCGTCGAGGGCGGCGTTCTGTTTCGGCTTGTCGTCGTGTGGTCCGCGCCGTTCAGCGGTCCTCGACCTCGGCATATTCACGGCGCGGGGCGCCGGTGTACAACTGGCGCGGGCGGCCGATCTTCTGCTGCGGGTCGGCGATCATCTCTTTCCACTGGCTGATCCAACCCACGGTGCGCGACAGTGCAAAGATGGGCGTGAACATAGATGTGGGGAAGCCCATCGCCTCGAGGATGATGCCGGAGTAGAAATCGACGTTGGGATAGAGCTTCTTCTGGACGAAGAATTCGTCCTCCAGCGCGATGCGCTCCAGCTCCTTGGCGACTTTGAGGGTCTCGTTGTCCTCGATCCCCAGCAGCGCCAGAACCTCGTCGGCGGACTGTTTCATGACCTTGGCGCGCGGGTCGAAGTTCTTGTAGACCCGGTGCCCGAATCCCATCAGCCGGAACGGATCGTCCTTGTCCTTGGCGCGAGCGATGTACTCGGGGATCTTGTCCACCGTGCCGATCTCACGCAGCATTTCCAGGCACGCCTGATTCGCGCCGCCATGCGCGGGTCCCCACAGGCAGGCGATCCCGGCGGCGATCGATGCAAACGGGTTGGCGCCCGACGAACCCGCCAGCCGCACGGTCGAGGTGCTGGCATTCTGCTCATGATCGGCGTGCAGCATCATGATCCGGTCCATGGCTTTGGACAGTACCGGGTCGACGACATAGTCCTCGGACGGGACGGCAAAGCACATGTGCAGGAAGTTCGCCGCGTAATCGAGGCTGTTCTTGGGGTACACGAACGGCTGCCCGATGGAATACTTGTAGGCCCAGGCGGCAATGGTCGGCATCTTCGCGATCATGCGGATCGCGGCGACCTCGCGCTGCCAGGGATCGGCAATGTCGGTGCTGTCGTGATAGAACGCGGACATCGCGCCGACCACGCCCACCATTACCGCCATCGGATGCGCATCGCGCCGGAACCCGCGAAAGAAATACTGCATCTGTTCATGCAGCATGGTGTGGCGCGTCACGCGGGTTTCGAAGTCTTCCAGTTGTCCGGCGGTCGGCAGCTCGCCATACAGAAGAAGATAGCAGACCTCGAGAAAATGCGACTTGTCGGCCAGTTGCTCGATCGGATAGCCCCGGTGCAGCAATTCGCCCGCATCGCCGTCGATATAGGTGATGGTCGACTTGCATGCCGCCGTCGAGGTGAAGCCGGGATCATAGGTGAACACATCGCCCTCGGCATAAAGTTTACGGATATCGATCACATCCGGACCCACGGTCGGCGATTGCACCGGCAGCTCCAGTGT
>SKKS01000239.1 GCA_007123625.1 Paracoccaceae bacterium | reverse complement strand
GGCAGCCGGTCCGGGCCGACGCAGGGGTGTTCGGTGACGCCAAAAAGCTCCTGCAGGCGCAGGGCGATGCCGGGGGCCTCGCCATCATAGTCGATGGGCACTCGGCGGCCCAGCGGCGTGGTGAAATGCGCGGGCGCCAGCCGGTCCAGCGTTTGGCGCTGGGCGTGATCGAGCATGGCATCAAGCGCAGGCAGGATATCGAGGCCGCGAATCGCCTCGGCGTCGCGGCAGGTTCCAAGCCACGGGGCAAGCCAGTCCTCGATCCGCTCCAGCAGCGTGGATTCGGCCATGTCCGGCAGGTCCACGCCGTGTCCCCGCAGCAGTGCCACTCGCGCCATCAGGCGGCGCGCGGCGGGGCTGAGGGGAAGGCCAAGGTCGCGCACCCCGTCGGCGGCAGCGGCGGCAATGGCTTCGGGCGGAGCGGTGGTCCAGATGCGGTCATTCAGCACCAGCGCCCCCAGCGTTTCCTGCCGCCCGGCCAGCACGCGCCGGTCGCGCTTCGACCAGGCGCAGGTTTCGCGCCAGCCTATGCGGTCGGCGAAAAGCGCGCGCAGATCGGCCTCGGACACCTGCGCGGCCTGACGTATGCGCGGCTCGGGCCCTTGTCCGTCCAGATCGGTGGCGACGATCAGCCGCGCGCCCGCCAACGGGTCGCCCGCGTCCAGCACCGCACCGCGCCCGCCCGACAACAGGAAGCGCGGATCATCCCCGTGCCGCCGCAGCCCGATCCGGTCCGGATAGGCCAGCGCCGCCATTGCGCCGGGGCTGTCGGGGGCATCAGTGCGCGCAGGCGGGGCCAGACGGCGCAGGCGCTTTGCCTCGGTGCGCGCAACGTCCAGTGCGGCGCGGTCGACGGGCCAGGGATGGCGGTCGGCATAAGCGCGGGGGTCGCTCAGTGCGCGCAGCCGCAAAGCCAGATCCGCAGGCGCGCCGCGCAGCGGATCGCGTCCGGCCAGCAGCGCCGCCAGGCCCGCCGCCCCAGGCCCGGCACACAGCAGCATATGCGCAAGCCGCGGGTGCAGCGGCACCGCAGCCATTGCGCGCCCGTGCGCGGTGATCCGCCCTGCCGCATCCAGCGCGCCCAGATCGCCCAGCAACCTGCGCGCCGCTGCGAGCGCGCCTTCGGGCGGTTGCGTCAGGAACCGCAGGTCATCGCCCCCGCCCCAGGCCGCGAGGTCCAGCGCCAGCCCGGCCAAATCGCCGACAGCGATTTCGGGCGGGGCATGGGCTGGCAAGGCCCCTTCCTGCGCGCGGGTCCACATGCGAAAGCAAACACCGGGCGCCACGCGCCCGGCGCGGCCCCGGCGCTGGTCGGCCTCGGCGCGGCTGACGGGTTCGGTGACCAGCCGCGCCATGCCCGAGGCCGGATCGAACCGCGCGCGTCGCGCGCGCCCGCAATCGACCACCACGCGCACATCCTCGATCGTCAGCGAGGTTTCGGCGATCGCCGTGGCCAGCACGATCTTGCGCCCCTGGGCCGTCGGGGCAATGGCGGCGCGCTGGTCGGCCAGCTTCATGGCGCCGAACAGCGGGTGCAGATGGCACCCGGACGGAAGGCGCCCGGCCAGCGCGGCCGATACGCGGCGGATTTCTCCCTCGCCCGGCAGGAAGACCAGCACCCCGCCTTCGGTTTGCGTCACGGCGTCGGTGACCAGATCGGTCGCGGCGGGAACGAGCCGCTGCGCGGGCGGCAAGGGCCGGTCCAGCCAGCGCGTTTCCACCGGGAACGCGCGGCCTTCGGCGCTCAGCACCGGCGCATCGTCCATCAGTGCCGCGACCGGCGCGGCATCGAGCGTGGCCGACATCACCACCAGCCACAGGTCCGGGCGCAGGACGCTGCGTGTTTCCCAGGCCAGCGCAAGGCCCAGATCGGCGTTCAGCGAGCGTTCGTGAAATTCGTCGAAGATCACCGCGCCGATGCCGGGCAGATCCGGGTCCGATTGCAGCATCCGGGTCAGGATGCCTTCGGTCACTACCTCGATCCGCGTGGCCGCTGACACCGCGCTGTCGCCCCGGATGCGATAACCGACGGTTGCGCCGACCTTCTCTCCCAGCAGCGTAGCCATATGCGCGGCGGCGGCGCGGGCGGCCAGGCGGCGCGGCTCCAGCATGACGATCCGGCCCGCCACCTGGTTCAGAAGCGCCAGCGGAACGCGCGTGGTCTTGCCCGCGCCCGGCGGGGCCTGCAGCACCGCGCTCCCATGCGTGGCCAGCGCCGCGCGCAAGGCGGGCAGCACATCGTCCACGGGCAGGGGCGGCAATGCAGGGCGCATACGCGTCCTATCGCCCGGACTGGCGCGAATTTCCAGTCCCGCAGGCGAAGGGATAGTTGGCCATGGTCACGGGCACCGATACCTGTTTCGGGTGTCGGCGGCGCTGGAACCCTGCCCGGCGCCGCAGGCGTGCTCAGTCGTGTTCGAGTGCCTTGCGCAGGGTTTCGGAGTCGCCGTATTTCGCGATCCGCTCCCTGTGATATGCGCGCTCCCAGCGAAAGCACCAGATGTGCCAGGCGATCCAGGCACCGACGCAGATGATCGCAAAAAGCCACTCAAGGCCCTGGAACGGATAGATCGGCCCGATCTCGGTCAGGTCAACGGCCCAGGATGTCAGTCGTTCGGACATGTCGCATTCCTTTCGTTGTTCCGGCGCACGGTATCAGCCGCCAAGCAGACCTTCCTTCGCTGCGCGAACCTCGGCCCGGGCGCGGTCTTCTTCGCGCTGGTCCTCGAAATCGAGGCCCAGCAGTTCGATCTCGCGCGGGATGCGCAGGACACCGAAGCTGTGCAGGATCTTCGCGACGATCCAGCCCGGCAGGAAGCCCAGCACGCCGAACATGATGATCGCCCCCAGGAACTGGCCCAGGGGGTTGATGGTGGCGAACCCTTCGTACGGGCTGGCCGGATAGCCCCACAGCACAAAACCGCAGATCACCAGCCCGGCGAACCCGGCATAGCCGTGCACCGCGACCGCGCCGACGGCATCGTCGATCTTGAACCTCCGCTCGACCCAGAAGTGCATCTTGTAGGCGACCGCCGCGCCGATCCCGCCGATGATCATGGACTGGAGCGGGTGGTACAGATCGTTGCCCGCCGATGCGGCGATGATCCCGGCAAGGCCCCCGGAATAGGTCCAGAAGGCGTTGCCCTTCGACACCATGAAGGCCATCAGCATTCCGCCCGACAGCGACATCAGGAAGTTGAAGGTGATCGCGCTGAGCGTGGTCGGACCCAGATAGATGTTGGTCGCGGTGAAGCTCAGGCCGATGATCTGGCCGTCGATTTCCTCGGTGCTGATGATCGGCACGTTGCAGGCAACATAGAAGCCCCAGAACCCGGTATAGATCACGAACAGCCCCAGACAAACCATCCACGGGTTGTGCGGCAGGATCTCGCGCGGGGTGCCGTCGGCGGCGAACTTGCCCAGTCTTGGACCCAGCACCGCCAGAACGCCCAACGCGAACCCGCCCGCAATCGCATGGATCACCCCCGATGCATAGGCATCGTGGTAGCCCAGCAGCTTGACCATCCAGCCGTCATAATGCCAACCCCACGAGGCATCGATGATCCATGCGAACGACCCGATCACGACTGCCAGCACCCAAAAAGCGGCCGAGTTGATCCGCTCGATCACCGAACCCGAAACGATGGAGGCCGCGGTCCAGGAAAACAACAGGAACGCCGCCCAGAAAACCCCGGTGATCCGGTCATCCAGATGCGTGCCCATGTTCTCCGATACCAGCGAATTGGCGGCTGCGGCTTCCCACTCGATGCCGCCGGTGATGAATGGCCCGTTGGGCAGCGCCCAGTAAAGCCACCAGCCGAAGAAAAAGAAGGTGATGGTCACAAGCGGAATGATCATCGAGTTCTTCATCAGCGTGTGCATGTGGTTCCGACGGCGGCTGGCGCCGACCTCGTACATGCAGAATCCCACATGGATCAGGAACATCATGGGGATCGTGACCCAGTAATAGAATTCTGTGAAGATCGTGGTCAGCGCGTCGAGTTGGTTGTCCATCCGTGCATTCTCCCTCAGGTCGCATGTCCTTGCGACAGCGCACGGCCCTGGTCCGGAACCGGAGACCGCTTTTGCGCAACGGTTTTCGGAGTTACTCGCTGGTACGGAAAGCTACGCGTAATCTGATTGAGTCCGCCTGTTTTGGTTCAGTATTGGAGCAGTTACTGTACATCAATTTTTTGTGAAATGCGATCAAAAATATACCATCCCGTGCCGCCGCGGAACTGTCCGACCCTTGACTGAGCGCCGCGCCGCGCTCTGCGCGGCGCCCGGCCCAACGGGATACGGCCCGCAAGGGGCAAATCCCGGCGGGAGAACCGGTCAGACCCGGTGCCTTTGCGGTGATTTCAGCGCGCGGCGCCCTTCGGGCCGGGAGTCGGGTGAAGCCGGGCCTCGATCATCGGTCGCAAGGCGACACGCGCCCGCAGCTTCGAGGCCATCAGGTACATGCCGCCGATCTTGCGGTGCAAAAACAGCGTCGCGGCAGGGGGGACATGGGCGAGCGCGCGGTCGTCGCCGATTGCCAGGCCCATGTCCCGCAGGCGTTCCAGCAGGTCGCTGCGCCCGAAATCGAACGGTGCGTCCTGTCGCAAGGGTTCCATCGCGACATCGAACATGGCCTGAATCAGATTCCGAAGATGCGCAGGCGTGGCAGGTCCGAAATAGCCGATCCGCAACATCGCCGCGCGGGTTTCGTCCGGACTACCGTCCAGCGTCACCCTTGCAAGGGTGCGAAAATCAGCCGCCAGGTCCGGTGCGACGGGCTGCACCGCCCCGAAGTCCAGCAGCACGATGCGCCCTGTCCCGGGATCGTAGCGGTAATTCGCAAGGTTGGGGTCCGTTTGCATCGCGCCGAAAACAAACAACTCGTGCAATACCAGCTCGATCAACGCGGCGGCGACCCGGTCGCGGACCGCCTGGGGCGCGTCGACAAGGTTGTCCAGCGGCACGCTGTCCACATAGGTCATGGCCAGAACCTGCGGCGTGCACAGACCGGCGTGCAGCTCTGGCAGCACGAATTTCCCGGACCCTTGCAGCAAAGTGCCGAAACGCGCCAGATGCCCCGCCTCGGCCAGGTAATCGGCTTCGGCATGCAACTGGCGTTTTGCTTCGGCCAGCAGCGGCGCAAGGTCCAGGCCGCGCGGCAAAAGCCCCGGCATGCGCAGAAGGACCGCCACATTGTCCACGTCGCTGTCGATGCTGGCCCGCACACCGGGATACTGCACCTTGATCGCCAGATCACGGCCATCCGGCAGGACCGCCCGATGCACCTGACCGATCGAGGCCGCCGCAAAAGGGCGCAGGTCGAACCGCGCGAAGCGGCTGTACCAGCCTGCGCCCCATTCGGCGTTCAGCACCGACTGCAGCTGTTTTGGCGGCATGTGGCGCGCATCGTCACGCATCCGTCCAAGGATCGCGGTCAGGTCATCCGGCAGCACAAGTCCGGTATCCATCGACAGCATCTGCCCCAGCTTGAGTGCCGCGCCGCGCAGATGCGACAGCCCGTCGGTCAGTCGCAGCGTGTTCTTGCGCGTCAGCAGAAGCTGCGCGACATCGGGCCGCCTGCCCTGGGCAAGCGCCCGCATTCCGCCCACCGCGACATCCCCCGCAATCCCCGAGGCCATGCCGCCAAACCGCAGGAAGCGCCGGACACGGCCCGTCGGCACGGCAGCGGCGGTGTCTCGCTCATCTTGGGTCAAGGCGTGCTCCGTTGGCTGTCCGGGACTGGGCTGGTGCGGGTCTCAGGCAGTCTGGCGCCGCTGTCTGCGCAGGTGCCAACGATAGATCGCAGGGGCAAGAACATGGTCATAGACGACCGAGGCAATCTGCCTGATGCCGGGCAGTCCCACGACCCGGGCCAGCCAGCGGTATTTCGGCATCTGCGCCCAAAGCACCAGAAACGCCGGGATCCCCGATGTCAGGAGACCGTCGTGCAACACATAAAGCCGCCGGGCCGCCGTATCGGCATCAAGCCCCCACATCCGCCGCGCGGCCGAGTTCAGATCGTCAAACCGGATCGGCAGGCCGGTCCGGTGCGCATATTGCGCATAGTGCCGTATCTCGAAGTTGCAGACCGGACAGTCGGCATTATAGAGTACGGCAGTGCCAGGCTCGGGGGGCGTTTTGGTGGGCGCTTCAATGGGCAGATCGTGTTTCATGCGCGGCAGTTAGCGCAGCGCGCGGCGAAATCCAGCAGGCGGGGTGTCGTGCGGGCAAGGCTCCCCCACTTCATTTGCCACGCGCATCGGTGCAGCGTCAGATGACACCTGACAGGCGGATGGACACTATGGACGCATTGCAAGATTTCTATTCCGAAACAGAGCCGTATGAGACCGGGTTCCTGGACACCGGCGACGGGCATCGGGTTTACTATGAACGTGTGGGCACGCCCGGCGCGCGACCTGCGGTTTTTCTTCATGGCGGGCCGGGAGGCGGGATCAATCCGGACTTCAGGCGTTTCTTTGATCCGGAGCGCTACGACCTGCTTCTTTTTGACCAGCGCGGCTGCGGCAGGTCTACGCCCCATGCCTCGTTGGAAGCCAACACCACCTGGCATCTGGTGGCCGATATCGAGCGGTTGCGCGCGTTGGCGGGACACGACAGATGGCTGGTCTTTGGCGGGTCCTGGGGATCGGCACTGGCGCTCGCCTATGCACAAACTCACTCGGAGCGGGTCAGCGCCCTGATCCTGCGCGGGGTCTATACCGTGACCCGGGCCGAGATCGACTGGTACTACCGCTTCGGTGTTTCGCAGATGTTCCCGGATGCGTGGGAGCGCTTCGTCGCACCCATTCCCGAAGATGAGCGCGGTGACCTGATCGCCGCATTCCGCAAGCGGCTGACATCGGAAGATGAGGTCGTGCGCCTTGAAGCGGCCCGGGCCTGGGCCATCTGGGAGGGGGAGACCATCACCCTGATGCCGCGCGTCGATATCGAGGCCAAATTCGGCAATCCCCATTTCGCGTTGGCTTTCGCCCGACTGGAAAACCATTACTTCCTGCATGATTGCTGGTTGCAACCCGGGCAGTTGCTACGGGATGCGCACAAACTTCACGGGATTCCCGGGGAAATCATCCACGGTCGCTACGACATGCCATGCCCGCTGCGCACCGCATGGGACCTGCACAAGCGCTGGCCAGGTGCGCGGCTGCACATCGTGGAAGGTGCAGGTCATGCGGCAACTGAGCCGCAGATCCGCGACCGTTTGCTGCGCGCGACAGACCTTTTTGCCGCGAAGAGCGAATGAACACTTTCCCTCGCAAGGCTGAAACAGCCGACAAGCAGCGCGCCGGTGGTTTCCCCTTTGCTGCGGGCCACACACCGGCAACCTAACCGCTTGCCCCACACCCCAAGTCTGTCCTAGACAGGCGAGAGCAAGAAATGGAGGCCTCATGCGTCGCGTTGTCATCACCGGGCTGGGGGTGGTCTCGCCCATCGGCAACACAGCAGAAGAAGTCACCGACAGCCTGCGCGCGGGGCGTTCGGGGATCGTGTTTGCGCCCGATTATGCCGAACACGGCTTTCGCAGCCAGGTGCACGGCCAACCGCAGATCGTGCTTGAGGACCATGTCGACAAGCGTAACCTGCGGTTCATGGGGGCCGGTGCGGCCTATAACTTCATCGCCATGGAGCACGCCATCGCCGACGCCGGGCTGGAGCCGGGCGACGTGTCGAACCCGCGCACCGGGCTGGTAGTGGGCTCGGGCGGGCCGTCGACTTCGCAGCTGTTCAGCGCGCACAAGATCGTGGTGGAAAAGGGCAGCCCCAAGCGGATGGGGCCGTTCATGGTGACGCGCTGCATGTCGTCGACGAATTCGGCCTGTCTGGCGACGCCGTTCAAGATCAAGGGCGTGAACTACTCCATCACCTCGGCCTGTTCGACCAGCGCGCATTGCATCGGCAACGGGGCGGAACTGATCCAGATGGGCAAGCAGGACATCGTCTTTGCCGGCGGTGGCGAGGAACTGGACTGGACCCTGTCGTGTCTGTTCGATGCCATGGGCGCCATGTCGAGCAAGTACAACGACGCGCCAGAAACCGCCTCGCGCCCGTTTGACGCCACCCGCGATGGGTTCGTGATCGGCGGCGGCGGCGGGGTGCTGGTGCTCGAGGAACT
>SKKS01000426.1 GCA_007123625.1 Paracoccaceae bacterium | reverse complement strand
GAAGCGATCGAACTGCGCGCCGCCGCCGCGACCGGGGCGGAGATCCTGATCCTGCGCGACCGGGACGGGCGGGAACTGGCCGCTGCGGGCGGGCAGTGGCCGGAGGCGATTATCCGCGCGACCAGCACCTTCGACGCAGACGCCGCGGGGGTGTTCGAGACGCACGGCACCCGCTGGCTGGGCGTTGTTCTGGACCTTCCCGGCGGCTTTCCGTTGCTGGTGGCGCGGTCGCTTGCGGAAACGGACCGGACGCTGGCCGCGTTGCGTCGGCTGATCGCCGCGCTGACGCTGGGCATGCTGGCACTGGCAGTGCCCGCAGGCTGGTGGGCAGCGCGGCGGGTGATGCGCCGGATCGGGCGGCTGAACGCACTGGCGGACAGTGTCGGCACGGGCGCGCTGGATGCTCGGCCCGAACGCCGCGGACAAGGCCGCATCCGCGACGAATTCGACCTGCTGGACGCGCGTGTGCACGCCATGCTCGATCGGATCGCCACGCTGAACCGCGCCACGCACCGACTGTCGGACACGATCGCGCATGAATTGCGCACCCCGTTGGGCCGCATCGCCGGGGCGCTGGAACGGATCGAGGGAAACGATGCCCTGCGCGCCGCGCTCACGACCGAAATCCGCGCCACGATCCGCCTGTTCGACGCGCTGCTGGACATCAGCCGCGCCGAGGCCGCGACCGGTTCGGGCGGGGGTCTGGTGCCGGTCGATCTTGCGTCGCTGGCCGAAGCGATGGCCGAGCTTTATGCTCCGCTGGCGGAAGAGGCCGACATGGCGCTGCAAGCCGACATCACGCCCGCGCAATGGGTGCTGGGAGACCGGGTGCTGATCGGGCAGATGCTGGCGAACCTGCTGGAAAACGCGGTGAAATACTGCCGAACCGGGGACCGGATCACGTTGCGTGTCGCGCAGACAGAGGATGGCGGCGTGCTGGTGTGTGTGACTGACACCGGCCCCGGCCTGCCGCCAGAGATGCGCGACCGCCCGCCCGAACGGTTTTCGCGGGGCACGCAGGATGCCGAGGCACCGGACGAAGCAACGCCGCCAGGCCACGGGCTGGGGCTGGCGCTGGTGCAGGCGATCACGGCACGCCACGGCGCGCGCCTGTGGCTGGAAGACGCCGCACCGGGGCTTGCGGTCAGCATCCGCTGGCCACCGCTGCCACAGGACTTGCGCCCGGCGTGACCTGCATACGCTACGCTGGCCGACGCGCAAGAAATGGCTGCCGGTTCCGGCATCTCCTGCGTAAACTGGGTGCAACCAGTGATCTGAAAGAGCCGAATCACGCATCGTGCTGCCGCTCGGTATCTGGCGCGGACTGCGCGCCGCGTTCGCGGTCCCCGCCCCGCGCCGCGCGCGGCTGCAGGCGCTTGCCGCGCTGCTGCTGATGGGCTGCGCGGCCGCAAACATGCCGGCAAACACGCCGTTGCAGTCCCGTACCAACACCGCGCTGCTGGATGACACTGCCGCGCAACGCGCCGGAGCCAACGCCGACATTTGGATCGGGCTGGCGTTTTCGGGCGGTGGCATGCGCGCGGCGGCTTTCGCGCATGGCATGACCGAGGCATTGCGCAGCCACGGCGGCGGCGCAAACGGGCTGCTGGACCAGGTGCGGCTGGTGTCGGGTGTTTCGGGCGGATCGGTCACGGCGGCACAACTAGGCCTGAACGGCCCCGAGGGCCTGCGGGACTATTGCGCGCAGTTCCTGCTGCGCATCGGCAAGCGCTACATGGCGACCAACGCCTTCAACCCGCTGACGCTGGCGCGCGGGATCGCGGGCGGGGCCGACGGGCGCGCCACCTTCGGGCGGCATCCGGACGAAGTGCTGCTCCGGGGCGCCACGTTCGGCGACCTGCACCGGCGCGGGCGGATCGAAACCTGGATCAATGCCGCCGACACTGCCGGGGCCGCGCCCTCCATCTTTGTCCCGGAAACCTTTGACGCGCAGTGCTCGGACTTGTCGCGGTTGCCGGTGTCCGAAGCAGCGGCGGCCTCGGCTGCCGCCAGATCACGCCGGTCCGCGACTGATCCCGCGCCGCGCACCCAGTCTGACGGGTTCTCCCGCCCCCGGTCCCGAGGCGGCAAGGCCGCCGGGCCGGGGTTGGGCCGGGCGCGCTGCGCGCGAGCTCCGGGAACCACGACCGGCTGGGACAGCCGAAAGCATGGGAGATTCGGACGAGTTATGTTTCTGTCCAGGGCGAAAGCGCAATGCAAGGCCGGGCCAGTCGGTTGCCGCAGCGGGCGAGGAATTGGCGGAACGCACACCTGCATCCGGCCGGACAGGCAACGCGATCCGGGAGCATCGCGCCGCCGCCGGGCTTGTCCCGCCGTCCCGTGGCGTGGCACAAGGTCACGGCAAGAGGTCGGGACGGCGAACTGCGGACCGACGCAGGCCACACAGACAAGAGCCGCATGGGTGCGGGCCTCAAGGACACGGGCAGAAAGGAGCGACCGAGCACCATGGGACACGCCATGTTCTATCATCTGACGCAGAAGCCGCTCGAGGTCACGTTGCCCCTGCTGGTGGACAAGGCGCTGCGCGCGGGTCTGCGGGTGGCGGTGAGGGGCACCGACCGGGCGCGGCTGGAATGGCTGGACGACCGGTTGTGGCTGCTGGGTGACGAAAGCTTCCTGCCGCACGGACTGGCGGGCGGGCCGCATGATGCCGATCAGCCGGTGCTTCTGACCACCGAAGCCACCCTTCCCAATGCTGCGCGTTATCTTGTGTCCGTTGACGGCGCCGGGATCGAGGCCAACGAGGTCGCGGCGCTGGACCGCGCCTGCATCCTGTTCGACGGCAACAACCCGGCCGCACTGGAGCGCGCGCGCGCGCAATGGCGTGCACTGACCGGCGCGGGCGTCAAGGCGCAATACTGGTCCGAAGACTCGGGCCGGTGGCAGATGAAGGCCGAATCGGGCTGATCGTTCGCCTCGGGTGTGCGCGCAGGGCATTTCTGCGCCGGCTCCCACGCGCCCCGTCTGCGCAAGCATGCGCCCGCGGTCACGCTTTGCCCACGCGAAAACCCCGTTCCCGCCCCGCCGATGCCCCGATCCTGTGGTTTTATGCCTTCATCGAGAAGGAGAGACATCATGCCCGCCGATCTTGACCGAGCAACACCGCGCCCCCGCGATGCGATCAGGCACCTGCGGCCCCAGGGGTCGTCCATTGGCGCCGATCCGCGCCCCGGCCATCCGCGCAACGCCGCGCGCAGTGCCTACCGCACCGCCGAGGTGATGTTCACCGACTGGGCCCTGATCTGACGGTCGCCTGCAGCCCTGGCGCGCGCCAACCGGACGGCCCCGCAACCGGCGGAAATCCGCCGCATCCGCAGGCGCCGGCCACGCAGGCACTGGACGTAACCGCACGTGGGCGTGAATAACCGATGCGTCGGGACACAACAAACAGAGCCTCATGGATGATTGTCTGACCAAGGTGCGCAATATCGGCCCGGCAATGGCCGGGGCATTCCGCCGCGCCGGGATCGCAACCGCCGCGCAGTTGCGGGCACTGGGTGCCGACGAAGCCTATGCCCGGCTGCTTCGGCACGGGCTGCACCGTCCTCATTTCATTGCCTATTATACATTGGTCATGGGGCTGCAAGGCCGCCCCTGGAACGATTGCAAGGGGCCTGAAAAGGTCCGCCTTCGCGCCCGTTTCGACGCCCTGTGCCAAAGCCATGCGCCTAAGGATGGCCATGCCCCAAGCACAGCCCGCCTGAACCGTATCCTTGACGAAATCGGCGTGATCCCTGCGCCCGCATCCACTGAAAGCGTGTCATGACCAGATTTCCCCGCTGGATCGCCTCTGCCCTTCTGTGTGCAACCCTGGCCGCATGCGGCGGTGGGGGCGATGTCGCCTCACGCGCTGCAAGCCCGGAAATGACCATGTCCACCTCGCTTTATCCCGGTGAAACGCGCGAGATGCGTGCGATGATCCTGCGCGCGGCGCGCGAGCATGACATCCCGCCCGCGCTTCTGCACCGGGTGATACAGCGCGAAAGCGACTACCGCGCCCATGCGCGCAACGGCCCCTACTGGGGGTTGATGCAGATCCTGCCCCAGACCGCCCGCACCATGGGCTTTCGCGGCGACCCGCAGGATCTGCTCGATCCGAATGTGAACCTGCGCTATGCGGGGCGCTACTTGCGCGGGGCCTGGATGCTGTCCGATGGCGACATCAACCGCGCGGTAATGTGGTACGCGCGCGGCTACTACTACGAGGCCCGCAACCGCTGCATGCTGGTCGCCACGGGGCTGCTTGACCGTGAAGTGCGGCGCGACTGCCCCGCGCGCGGATAAGCCGACAGCCGCGTCGCGTTTCATGGGCGGTTGACCGCCCGTGAACGCTCGCGCATGAAAGGGCCATGCTGCGGTTCCTGCACTCCTCCGACCTGCACCTGGGCAAGCCCTTTGGCCGCTTCCCCGAAGACGTGCGCGCGCGCCTGCGCCATGCCCGGGCCGAAGCGCTGCCACGGCTGGCGCATCTGGCGCGCATGCATGGTGCCAGCCACGTCCTGCTGGCGGGCGACACGTTCGATCAGATGACCCCGGCCCCGCGCGTGATCCGCCAGGCCCTCAATGCCATGGCGCAGGCCGAGGGCATCGGCTGGCTGATCCTGCCGGGCAACCATGACCATGCGGGCGCAAGTGAACTCTGGCGGCAGCTCCGGCACGATGCCCCGGCGAATGTCACCGCCCTGCTGGACCCCTGCCCCCATCCGCTGACCGAAGGCGCGGTGCTCCTGCCCGCCCCGCCGTCCGAGCGCACGCCGGGGCGCGATCTTACCGACTGGTTCGACAGCGCCGACACCGGCGCGGCGCTGCGAATCGGGCTCGCGCATGGGTCGGTCGCGGATTTCGAAGGCACAAGCGGCGCCGGCGGCAGCTCCGTTATCGCACCCGACCGTGCAGTCCGCGCCGGGCTGGCCTATCTGGCGCTTGGGGACTGGCACGGCCAGCGCCGGATCGGCCCCGAGACATGGTATTCCGGCGCCCCCGAGGTCGATAGCTTCCGCCATGCAATGGCGCCGGGCGCGCTGCTGGTCGAGATCAGGGCACCGGGCGCACCGGCGCAGGTGACGCCGCTGGAGACCGGGACGATCCGCTGGCAACGGCTGGAGCTTGTGCTTGATCCGCACGACGACCCGGTGGCCGCCCATGCCGCCTGCCTGCCGCCGCTGGCCGCGCGGGGCGATTGCCTGTTCGATCTGCGCCTGCGCGGGCAAACGCGCCCGGCCGCGCGCACCGAACTTGACCGCGCCATCACTGAGTCGGCGCCCGATTTCCTGTGGCACAGCGCGGATGCAACCGGGCTGGCGCTGCTGCATGACACGTCGGATCTGGACCTGATCGACGCGCAGGGCGCCTTGCGCGCCACCGCCGAGTCGCTGGCCGCCGATGCCGCCGACGCCACGCTTCCGGAACAGGACCGCACCGCCGCCGCCGACGCGCTGGCGCAGCTCTTTGCATTTGCGCTGGAAGACCACGCATGAGGCTGCGCGCGCTGCATCTGGAGAACGTCCGCCGCTTCGTTGGCCAGCGCCTGTCGGTCACCGGGATAGGCGACGGCATCTCGGTCATTGCCGAACCCAACGAATTCGGTAAGTCTACCCTGTTCGACGCGCTGCATGCGCTGATGTTCGCCAAATACTCGGGCAAACCCGCCGCCGTAAGCAGCCTGCAACCCTATGCCGGGGGCGCGGTGGGCGTCAGCGCCGATGTGGAAACCGATGCGGCACTGTTCCGGGTCGAAAAGCGCTTCATGTCGCGCCCGATGGCCCGCGTCGTTCGGCTGTCCGATGGCGCGGTACTGGCGCAGGAGGATGCGGCGGAAAGCTGGATAGCCGCGCAGCTTGGCATCGATGGCAAGGGTCCGGCGGGCATGCTGTGGGTGCGGCAGGGCCAACTGGGACTGGACCCGGAGAAACCCGCCGATCAAGTCGAACAGACCGAAACGCGGCGCGACATCCTGTCTTCGGTCGCAGGCGAGATCGACGCGATGACCGGCGGGCGCCGCATGGACCGGGTGCGCCGCCGCGTGGCCGCCGCGCTGGCGGAGCTGACCACCGCGACCGGGCGCCCGTCGGGGGAGTGGAAGGTCGCGCGCGAGACACTGGAACGGCTGAATGCCGACTTCGCCGCGATCGACGCAAGGGCCACCGCGCTGGCCGACAAACTGGCCGGGCGCACCGCGACCGAAGCGCTGCAACGTCGTCTGGACACCCCCGACGCCGACGCCCGCCGCCGCGCCGCCCGCACCGAGGCGCAAGCCGCGCTAGAAGCCGCACAGGCCCACGCAGGCAAGCTGCGCTCCGCCGAAATGGCCCGCGATCTGGCTGCGTCCGAAGCACGCCGCACGCGCGAGGAACTCGACCGTTTTCTGACCGCGCTCGAAACCGTGGAGAACGCCACCCGCGCCGCCCGTGAAAGCCATGCCCGCGCGCAAGACGCCGCGCACGAAGTCACCGCCCGCAAGGCCGCGCTCGATGCTGCACAAGCGGCCAATGACGCTGCCGCGACCACGTTGGAGGCCGCCCGGCGCGCCCATGACAGCACCCGCGCCCAGATCGCGGCCCGCAAGGCCGGTGAACGGGCCGCCGAACTGGCGGCACGGCTGCAACAGGTCGAAACCGCCCGGACCGCGCAGGAAACCGCAAACGCCCGGCTGCGCGCCTCCAAGGCGACCCCCGACTGGCTTGCACGGGTCGAAAGCGCCGAGTCGGACCTTGCCGCCGCCACCGCCGCGGCAATGGCGCAGGCCGTTACCCTGCGGCTGGACTATGACGGCGACGCCCGCGTTTTGCGCGACGGCGCGCCCCTGCCCGGTGCCACGCCCTTGCCGCTGGAGGGGGTGCAGGTCCTGACCCTGCCGGGAATCGGCACGCTGACCGTGCAGGCCCCCGTCGGCGGTGACAGCGGCGCCGAACCGCTCCGCCACGCCCGCACCGCCCGCGACGCGCTATTGGCCGAAGCCGGGGCCGAGTCCCTTGCCCATGCCCGCGCCCTTGCCGCGGATCGGGCGGAGGCCGCGCGCAACCGCGACGGGGCCAAGGCACTTCTGACAACGCTTGCGCCGGACGGGGACGCCCGCCTGCGCGCCGCCCTGGCCGAAGCGCAGCTTGCCGCCGAAGGGGCCGATGACACCACGCTGCCGCCGCTCGACTCGCTCGAAGCCGCGCTGAGCGCCGCGCAGGCCGAAGCGGCGCGCAGCCATGACTCGCTGACCCTTGCCCGCGACGCCCATTCCGACGCCCGCGCAGACGCCAGCGCCGCAGCCGCACACGCCGCAGCCGACACGCAAGCGCGCGACGCTGCCCGCAGCGCCACCGGCCCCGAGGCTGAACAGGCCAGCCGCCGCGCCGATCTACTGCGCACTTGCGCGACGGCCGACGCAGCGCTGACCACCGCCCAAGGGGCGCTCGACACCCTTGCGGCGGACGCCCCTGACCTTGCCACATGCGAAGCCGCGCTGGAGCGCGCCGAAGCGGCGCTGCAAACCGCCGCGGCCCAGCGCCAGCAGACCGCGCAGCGGCTGGCCGAACTCAGCGCCGAGATCCGCGCAATGGCCGGTGAAGGGATCGAGGAAGCCCGCGACACCCTCGCCGAAGAACTGCAAACCGCGCGCACGACCGAGGCGCGTCTGGCCCGCAGGGCGGCTGGGCTGACCCGCTTGCGCAACGCGCTCGATGACGCCCGTGCCGCGGCACAGGACAGCTATTTCGGGCCGGTGCAGGCGGAACTGGCGCCGCTGCTGGCGATCCTGCACCGCGATGCCGCGCTCAGCTTCGACAGCGACCGGCTGCTGCCCGACGGGCTAACCCGCACCGGCACTGCGGAGCGTTTCGACGCGCTTTCGGGCGGCACGCGCGAACAGATCGCGGTGCTGACCCGGCTCGCGTTCGCGCGGTTGTTTGCACGGCAGGGGCGGCACCTGCCCATCGTGCTGGATGACGCCCTGGTCTATTCCGACGACGACCGGATCACCGCCATGTTCACCGCCCTTACCCGCGTTGCCCGCGACCAGCAGATCATCGTGCTGACCTGTCGCCAGCTTGCGTTCCAGGACCTGGGCGGCATCCGACCGCAGATCAGTGTTTCCGACCTGTGACCCTGCCCGCGTGGCGCGGAAG